>NZ_JAHBDR010000060.1:0-230368 GCF_019956575.1 Pseudomonas sp. A-R-19 | reverse complement strand
CATCATTTCCATGCTGATCACCCTGTGTTCTCCTGCTCAAAAATTGAGCAGAAGCAGTTGAACACCTGGGTCAGTTTTCAGTCGGCAGAACAGCCTTTACTGGGTCAGTTTTCGGTCAGCGGCAACATGTACAGGAGCTCGGTCACTTCGAATGAGCTCAGATTGACACTTTCGGTTGAACCGTATTTGGATTGGTATTCGGAGTAGATTTTCTCCATGAGCATCGACATACGCTCGGAAAAATCGCCTTCTGAATCGTAATCTTCTCCCCGATACAGCTCGGCGAGCTCGCGATAGCCTTCATACAACCGATGATCATGGATGTGACGCTGTTTGTCTTTTTCCAAAATCTTGTAGCAAATTTCCAGCAGTAGCACGTACTCCCAAAATGCGGTGATCGTGTGCTGGTAGGTGCCTTCGGCAAGAAACTGAAGGATGCGTTCTTTGAATTTGATGAGCTTGTAGCCGTCTGGCTTCAAATCCAAAACGATATTTTTGTTTCGGTTCTTGTCGCGCTCGGCATCCCTGATTTGAAGAAAGATGGCTGATTTTCCAGAACCCTTACGACCGACGACCAAATGCGCTTCGCCACGCAACGATTTCAGAAACTGATCGGTCTCCAGATAATAACGTTCGAGATCCCGCATTTCGTTCTCGGCTGAGGTCGCACCGAGATTGAGCTTTTTGATGAATGACCGCTCGGGTTTCGCGCCGGAAGCCTCAAGCTGCTGAAACGCTTGGGTCACATCGGACGCAAACACCTCAATGGCGCGGTTAACATCATTCGGATGGTAGGTGACCTGGACAAAGTCTCGGTAATCCACTGGGACCGGATCATCGCCTGACTGAAGAATGCACATCGCCTTGCCCATGCCATCGGCCAAACCAGCAATGAAGGCGGCTCGCATGTTGTGGATGGCCGCTCCTGTCGCCCCAGTAGATAGCAACGGAACCACAACCCCATAGGATTGTGCGACCTGATTGATCGCGTCATAGGCCGAAAGCCTGGGAGTTTCGTTTGGATCAAAGTTGCGGAAGATGAAACCTGCCTTTTTGATCCTCGAGGTGATGCGTGTCGACCAGTCGGTTTTGTGTGGTGTATACAACAAATAAACCGGTGCTTTGAGATTGAGCGCAGCAGACACGTCAATCGATTTCCAGGCTGATGCGTTGTTCAAAAAACCGCTCAGCTCAGGCGAATTCTGGTATTCCTGAAACCCAAGGGTGTCAAAAATACCGACGTCTGAAATTTTCAACCCCTGCGACTGAAGGCTTTTGTTTTTGACAAGCAGAACGCGCTTTGATTTACCAAGGGCGTAGCCAATTTCATACGTGACGTTGAAATTTAGCTCACTGATGTCAGCAACCAGGAAATCGGCTGCATCAATACTTGCCAGCACTTCGTCAGAGATGAAGTGACCGACGATGTCCAAGGCCCTCCAGGTAGACACAACCGTTTTCGTATTGGTTCTTGAGCTGGTAGCAACAGCACTCTCAATGGTTTGCCCTATCTCGACAGGCGTTGACGCGTAAGCAAAAAAGCCAATGACGTCCTTCATATCCTTTCCCTGAAATAACAACCGGCTGTTCTCGTGTATTCAGGATAACTGCCATCATGCCGATGGTAAATGGCTATCAGTATGCCCGTCACATGCTAGAGCTAGGATCACTACTAGCTGGTGTCGAAGGCCCCCCGGATCGTACACGTAGCCTGCTTTGCGTCTCCACGACAGAGATGAATCACATCTTTCGCCTGTTGCCTGGCTTTGCATTCCCGCGGGATTTTTAGCCACAAGATTGCGCCCATGCTGGGCGCACCGAAAAAAGGACCCGAAGGTCCTGATTTCAAATAACACACATCGTTGCTGCTTGTGCCAAAGCTGGCGCAAGGTAGTGCCGAAGCTGTCGCTAGCTCACAGCCCTTGAGATACCAAAGCTACCTAGATCCAGAATATCCGTGGGAGTAAATGTGGGAGTATTTTTTCAGACATGAAAAAGCCCAACCGGTGAAGATTGGGCTAAATCATTGAAAAATATGGTCGGGACGGAGTGATTCGAACACTCGACCCCTAGCACCCCATGCTAACGATGATTCTAAGTATTTGATTTATAACAGTTTTAATAAAGCGTATTTCACTCAACTTAAGTGAATGAAGCCCATCTATGTCACTGCTCAAGCGAAATACTCCAATCTGCTGCCGCCGTGGCAACTGAGTGCCCGGCGCTCCTGAATTGGGCAGTTAACGGCGATGAAGGCGAAGATACGCACCTCAAGTCAAAATCCAGGCTGAGTCGGGCGCTTTAGCATAATGGATTGCGACCAATCCTTCTGGACTGGCATACCTATTGCCGTAGCCCTTGAAAACCGATATCAGTAAGCTGATGCAACAAGGAGTACAAGGGTAGTTAGCGACTGTGATTGTATTATCAGGCGCCGGTCAAGGTTTGATATTTTTAAACTCATTGAGCAAAGCCAGAAGCTGCTGCATTTTTTCCGCACCAAATTGCTCTTCAATCCTGAGGTAGTTGCCTTCCATGCCGTCACTCATTGAGACAAAGCACTGCTGACCGCGCTCCGTGAGCGCAACGAGAACCCGCCGTTGATCCTCGCTGGACTTGTGCCGACGCACCAGACCATCTCGCTCCAAACGAGTCAAAACACCAGTCATGCTCGGCTTTAGAATGCAGGCTTGATGTGCAAGTTGATGGCTTTCAAGTTCGCCCTGCTGACGCAGTATCCGAATGATCCGCCACTGCTGTTCGGTGAGGTCGTGCTTGTTGAGAGCCGGGCGGAAGAAAGCCATTGCGGCTTCGCGAGCCTGCAACAAGGTCAGCGTCAGTGAAGGTCTGGGGTTAGCCATAATCGAACTACTTGAATGGGCGAGTCGGCAGCTTAGTGTCGCCAGCCATCAGGCGCAAGCTGCCGAGCAAGGCTCGGTTATTATCTTGTTAACCATTTTACGACTTTGCTCAACCCGACATTGCCTGGCAGCAATGCGCCTGTGAAAAGTGCAATCGGTTCCCCGTAAAAGCCATTCTGTCGCAGCGCTGCGGTGGTCATGATGATCCGTACAAGATCAACCCGACCAAAGCCAAAAAGCCTATGCCCTGTTCAACGCAAACCCGATTGGCGCTGGCGATACTCCCCCGGTGTCAACTGCACGTGGCGCTGGAAGAATCGACTGAAGTAGGCCGGATCCTTGAACCCGAGCTGATAGCAGATTTCATTGGCAGAGCCCCCGGTAAACAACAACAGTCGTTTCGCTTCTTGAATCAGGCGCTCCATGATCAGGCGCTTGGAAGGCAGGTCGGCAATTCGTCGGCACACATCGTTGAGTCGTGCTTCGGTAACCCCGATGCCTTCAGCGTAACGCGACAAAGGCCAGTGCTGCTGGTAGTGGGCTTCGATCAATTCATTGAAGCGGTGGAAGATTCTCAGGTCTTCGTGCCGTGCTGGCGAAGCCTTCAACGAGTTAGGGCACAGTCGCAGCAGACTGATCATGAGCAATCGCGTCAAGCCGTCGAGGGCAGAACTGCGTCCCGGGCGCTCAGTCACGACCTCCTCACTCAGTTCCTCGAACAGATATTCAAGACGGCGCACCTCAGCGGCGTATTCCGGCCCAAGGCGAGACAGCGCGACACACACCGCCGGAAACTGCGCCCCAGCAGGCGCGAGGCTGGGATCGGCGTCGATCAATTGCCACACCAGTTGCTGACGCACCGTCAACACGTGCCCGTCACTGTCGGCCTCGGTCACGAAGGAATGGGGGATGGTCGGTGGCGTCAGGAAGAACATCGGCCCGGACTCCACGTATTGCTGGTCGTCCAGATACACCCGCACCGTGCCGCTTTTCACATAGTGAACCTGGAAGAACCGGTCATGCCGATGCACCGGCATGTTGCGGCCGAAGAAACCCGCCAGGTTACCCAGCTTGTCGTAATGGACTTCAGCGTCGCTGTAGCGCTGGTCGTACACCTGGCCAATGTTGATGTTCGGGATCGGTTGACGGTCAGTCATTGCTGGCTACTCGTTTTTATTCTGATTCATGCATTGCAGTCGCCTCCATCCTGCACCGAATTGGCTGTGGCAACCACTGCACAACCAGTCTGACACGCTTGACGATAGTTAACATATTAATTATAACTGTTAACACATTAACAAAATCATGGGCCCTCAGGGCTCTCCCAGGAGAAAAGCATGAGCCGTGCCTTGCATGACGTCGCGACCGGCACCCTTTTTGGTGTCGCGCTGAACTATCAGGGACTGCTGAAGCAGCGCCTCGCCGAATTCGAACAGCCGCCTTATCAGAAGCCGCCGGTGAAGCCTGTGCTGTTTATCAAGACGCCTAACACGCGCAATCAGCATGGCGCCAAGGTTGTGCACCCAGGCAATGGCGAACGTCTGCAGCCTGGACCGTCGCTCGCCGTGGTCATCGGCACGAGTGCAAGCCGCGTCAACGCGGCGCAAGCACTCGACCACGTGGCCGGCTACACCATCGTCAATGAATTCAGCCTGCCGGAAGACAGCTACTACCGCCCCGCCGTCAAAGCCAAATGCCGTGATGGTTTCTGTGCCATCGGGCCTGAACTGGTGCCGACCGCTCAGTTTGCCGACCCGCACAGCCTGGCCATCACGCTCTACGTCAATGGCGAAATTCGCCAGCAAAACAACACCGCCAATTTCGTTCGGAACATTCCTCAACTGATTGCAGAGATCAGTGAATTCATGACGCTGCATGAAGGTGATGTGCTGATTACCGGCACGCCGGAAGGCCGTGTCGATGTTCAACCCGGCGACACCGTCGAAGTCGAAATCGGCGGCCTTGGCCGTCTCGTCAACCACATCGTGGCCGAGTAACAGGAGCCTCCATGAAACACGCCCGTATAAGCTTTGAAGGTGAGGTTCACCTCGTCCATGTCGAAGACAACAACACCGTACGCCTGGCCGACGGCCGCCTGCTGACTGAAGATCAGGTGCAGTGGTTGCCACCCGCCACTGGCAGCATGTTTGCCCTTGGTTTGAACTACGCCGATCACGCCGCAGAATTGGCCTTCAAGCCGCCCACCGAGCCATTGGCATTCATCAAATCGCCTGGCACCTACACCGGCCACAACCAAGTGACCTGGCGTCCGGATAACGTTGCCTACATGCACTACGAGTGCGAGCTCGTTGCCGTCATCGGTAAGCCGGCACGCAACGTCAAACGTGAAGACGCCCTGGAATACCTGGCGGGTTACACGGTGTGCAACGACTACGCGATTCGCGACTACCTCGAAAATTACTACCGGCCCAACCTGCGGGTGAAGAACCGCGACGCCACGACCCCCGTCGGCCCGTGGATCGTCGACGTCGCCGACGTCCCGGACCCGAGCAACCTGAAGCTGCGCACCTGGATCAACGGTGAACTGCGCCAGGAAGGCAGCACCAAGGACATGATTTTCGACATCCCTTACTTGATCGAATACCTGTCCAGCTTCATGACCCTGCAGCCCGGCGACATGATCGCAACCGGCACGCCTGAAGGCCTGGCTGATGTGGTACCAGGTGATGAAGTGATTGTGGAAGTTGAAGACGTAGGTCGCCTGGTTAATCGAATTGTCAGCGAAGCGGAGTTCTTCTCCGCCCGGAAAGAGGCTTGAGCACCATGATCAAACATTGGATCAACGGCCGTGAGGTCGAAAGCAAAGACGTGTTCGTCAACTACAACCCGGCCACCGGTGAGGCTATCGGTGAAGTGGCGAGCGGCGGTGCCGAGGAAGTCGCTCAAGCTGTAGCGGCGGCCAAGGAAGCGTTTCCAAAATGGGCCGGCACGCCCGCCAAGGAACGTGCCCGCCTGATGCGCAAGCTTGGCGAGCTGATCGAGCAAAATGTGCCGCACCTGGCCGAACTGGAAACCCTCGATACCGGCCTGCCGATTCACCAGACCAAAAATGTACTGATTCCGCGCGCTTCGCATAACTTCGATTTCTTTGCCGAAGTCTGCACGCGCATGGACGGGCACAGCTACCCGGTCGATGACCAGATGCTCAACTACACCCTCTATCAACCAGTGGGTGTTTGCGGCCTGGTATCGCCATGGAACGTGCCGTTCATGACGGCGACCTGGAAGACCGCGCCGTGCCTGGCACTGGGCAATACCGCTGTGTTGAAAATGTCTGAACTGTCGCCATTGACCGCCAATGAACTGGGTCGCCTGGCCGTCGAAGCGGGCATTCCCAACGGTGTCCTCAACGTCATTCAGGGTTATGGCGCCACAGCGGGGGATGCGCTGGTTCGGCACCCCGATGTACGTGCGATTTCTTTCACCGGCGGCACCGCTACCGGCAAAAAGATCATGCAGACCGCAGGCTTGAAAAAGTACTCCATGGAGCTGGGCGGCAAGTCGCCGGTGCTGATTTTCGAAGACGCGGACCTGGAACGCGCGCTGGACGCGGCGTTGTTCACCATCTTCTCGCTGAACGGCGAACGCTGCACCGCCGGTAGCCGGGTCTTCATCCAGGAAAGCGTTTATCCGCAGTTCGTCGCCGAATTTGCCGCTCGCGCCAAACGCTTGATCGTTGGCGACCCGCAAGATCCGAAAACCCAGGTCGGCTCGATGATCACCCAGGCCCATTACGACAAGGTCACCGGCTACATCAAGATCGGTATCGAAGAGGGCGCCACCCTCCTCGCTGGCGGCCTGGAGCGTCCGGCCAACTTGCCTGCGCACCTCGCCAAGGGCCAGTTCATCCAGCCGACGGTGTTCGCCGATGTGAACAACAAGATGCGCATTGCCCAGGAAGAAATCTTTGGCCCGGTGGTGTGCCTGATTCCATTCAAGGATGAGGCCGAAGCCCTGCAACTGGCCAACGACACCGAGTATGGCCTGGCGTCCTACATCTGGACCCAGGACATCGGCAAGGCGCATCGTCTGGCCTATGGTATCGAGGCTGGCATGGTGTTCATCAACAGTCAGAATGTGCGTGACTTGCGTCAGCCATTCGGTGGTGTGAAGGGTTCCGGCACCGGGCGTGAAGGCGGCCAATACAGCTTCGAAGTGTTCGCCGAGATCAAAAACGTCTGCATCTCGATGGGCAGCCATCACATTCCACGCTGGGGCCTGTAAACGCACTACCGATTGCTGAAACCCGCAAGGGGCCGCGCATTAGCCCTTCGCGGTTTCACCTAACGCCGAGTTGAACCGCATAACAACAATTTCAGGAGAATCATCATGGGCGAAGTCGTCCTGGCTGCGAAAATCTGCCACGTACCCTCGATGTATTTGTCGGAGCTTCCCGGCAAGCACCATGGCTGTCGTGAAGCGGCGATTGCAGGGCACAAGGAAATCGGCCGTCGCGCCCGTGAACTGGGTGCAGACACCGCTGTGGTGTTCGACGTGCACTGGCTGGTCAACAGTGCTTACCACGTCAACGGTGGCGAACACTTCAAAGGTGTCTACACCAGTAACGAACTGCCGCACTTCATCAAAAACATGGAGTACGAGTACCCGGGCTGCCCTGAATTGGGCGAGCTGATCGCCGCTGAAGCCAACGCTGCCGATGTGCGCACCCTGGCCCACAACATCCCGAGCCTGGAGCTGGAATACGGAACCCTGGTGCCGATGCGCTACATGCACATGGGCGTACCGCAAGAACAGAAATTCAATGTCGTTTCGATTGCCGCCTGGTGTGCCTGGCATCGCCTGCAAGACAGCTTCACCTTCGGTGCCGCCGTACGCCGAGCGATCGAAAAGAGTGACCGCAAAGTACTGGTGCTGGCCTCAGGATCACTCTCGCACCGCTTTTCCGACGACCGCAATGCCGAAGCCAATATCCATAACTGGACCCGTGAATTCGATAAACAAGTCGATCTGCACGTAGTGGAGCTTTGGCGCCAGGGCCGATGGAAAGAGTTCTGCGCCATGCTCCCGGACTATGCCGAGCACTGCTTCGGCGAAGGCAAGATGCATGACACCGCCATGCTCCTCGGCTTGCTCGGCGGAGCTGACTACAACAAGCCTGCCGAGATCATTACCGAGCCCTTCGGTAGCTCGGGCACCGGCCAGATCAACGCCATTTTCCCCGTTTAACCCGTCCGGCCGCACGGCATTCCCGCGCGGCCCGCAAGGAGCCGTTCATGCCCCACTTCATTGCTGAGTACACCGACAACATTGAACAGCAAGCCGACCTGCCTGGCCTGTTCGAAAAAGTCCACCAAACACTGGGCGACAGCGGCGTGTTTCCACTGGGCGGCATCCGCAGCCGAGGCGTACGCCTGGACACCTGGCGCATGGCCGACGGCAAGCATGACTACGCCTTCGTGCACATGACCTTGAAGGTTGGCCATGGCCGCGACCTGGCCACCCGCCAAAAAGTCGCGGAACAACTGTTTGAGGTGATCACCGGGCACTTCGCCGACCTACAGGCCCAGCGCCTGCTGGCATTGTCATTTGAAATGATCGAACTGCACGAGCAGCTCAACTTCAAGGAAAACAACGTGCACGCCTTTCTAAAGGCTCAGGCCCGTTAAGGCAAACCACCTTTCGTTTCAACGGCCTCTCAGACAAAAAGTATAAAACCATGAGCACAGCCAATACCGCCGACACCCTCGACACCGATGCACACGACCACACTCACAGCACCATCACCTGGCGCCTGATGCCGCTGCTGTTGATCTGCTACCTCTTCGCCCACCTCGACCGGATCAACATTGGCTTTGCCAAGATGCAGATGAGCGCTGACTTGAGTTTCAGCGACACGGTCTATGGCTTCGGCGCCGGGCTGTTCTTCGTTGCCTACGCGCTGTTTGGCGTACCGAGCAACATGGCCCTTGATCGCGTCGGCCCGCGACGCTGGATTGCCACGCTGATGGTGGTGTGGGGAGCGTTGTCCACGTGCATGTTTTTGATCGACAGCGCTGCGCAATTCTATGTCCTGCGCTTTTTGCTCGGGGTGGCCGAGGCGGGTTTCTTCCCAGGCATTCTGGTGTTCCTGAACCGGTGGTATCCCGCCGGTCGTCGAGCGCAAATCACTGCATTATTCGCAATCGCCGTGCCCATGGCCGGTGTCATCGGCGGTCCTCTTTCAGGCGGCATTCTCGAACACTTCCACGACTTTGGCGGCATGCGCGGCTGGCAATGGATGTTCGTCATTGAAGGGTTGCCGGTCATTCTGCTCGGGCTCGTAGTCCTCAAATGCTTGCCGGACAGCTTCGAGACAGTCCGGTGGCTGACGACGCAGCAGAAGCAGCAACTGCGCGAACAACTGAACAGGGAAGAACACCGAAAATCGATCACATCGTTTTCTGCCATCCTTCGGAACCCGCAAGTTTGGCTGCTGGTGGCGGTGTATTTCGCGGTGATGCTGGCGGTCAACACCCTGGCGTTCTGGATGCCAACACTGATTCACGGTGCCGGGATCGGCAGCGACGGCAAGGTCGGCCTACTCAGTGCCGTGCCTTACCTGGCCGGTTGTTTCTTCATGATTGGCTGCGGACGCTCATCCGATCGTCAGCGCGAACGCCGCTGGCACCTCTGTGTGCCACTGCTGATGGCTGCTGCCGGTATCGCCGTCGCCGGGCTCGCCCCCACTGACCCGCCCCTGGTGCTGGGAGGCTTGATCGTCGCCGGCATGGGCGCCAGCGCCGCGCTACCGATGTTCTGGCAACTGCCCCCGGCGTTCCTGTCCAACAGCACCCAGGCCGCAGGCATTGCCCTGATCAGTTCCTTTGGCAGCATCGCATCGTTCTTCGCGCCCTATCTGATCGGCTGGATGCGCGACACAACACAGAGTTCCAGCCTGGCGCTGTACGTCCTGGCACTGCTCATCGCTCTCGGTGGTTTTCTGGTGCTGCGCACCCAGGCCGCCATCGTCAATCCTCAGTAAGAGATCATTGTCATGCTTGATCAACAACTCATTCAGCAAGCCGCCGCCCGCCTCGACCAGGCCGAGCGTACACGCGAGCAGGTCCGTCAGTTTTCCCTGGACCATCCAGATATCACCATCGAAGATGCGTACGCCATTCAACGTGCCTGGGTGGCGCAAAAGATCAAGGACGGCCGCAAACTGGTCGGGCACAAAATCGGCCTGACCTCCCGGGCGATGCAAGTGTCCTCGAACATCACCGAGCCGGATTACGGCGCACTGCTCGATGACATGTTCTTCGAAGAAGGCACTGACATTCCGTTCGAGCGTTTTATCGTCCCGCGCGTTGAGGTCGAATTGGCGTTCATTATCGGCAAGCCCCTGAAAGGCCCGAACGTAACGGTTTTTGATGTGTTGGACGCCACCGAGTGGGTAATACCGGCGCTGGAAATCATTGATGCGCGCATCCAGCAGGTCGATCCGCACAGCAAAGTGACCCGCAAAGTGTTCGATACCATTTCCGACAATGCCGCCAACGCTGGCGTGGTCATGGGTGGCCGTGCCGTGCGTCCCACGGAGATCGACCTGCGCAAAGTGCCCGCGGTGCTTTACCGCAACGGCGTGATCGAGGAATCCGGAGTGTCCGCAGCGGTGCTCAACCACCCGGCGAAGGGCGTGGCCTGGCTGGCGAACAAACTGGCGGCCTACGACGTCACCCTGCAGCCAGGGCAGATCATCCTCGGTGGTTCCTTTACCCGCCCTGTGGCGGCCAACCCTGGCGATACCTTCCATGTCGATTACGACATGCTGGGCTCGATTGCCTGTCGTTTCGTTTGATTGGAGGCCTCCACAATGGACATGCCCATCAACACCTTCAAGCTTCGCCTGAAAAGCGGTGAAGCGCAGATCGGCCTTTGGCTTGGTCTGGCAGATGCCTACTGCGCTGAGTTGGCCGCCAACGCCGGATTCGATTGGCTTTTGATCGATGGCGAACATGCGCCCAATGATCTGCGCAGGATGCTCGGCCAGCTTCAGGCCGTGGCGCCCTACCCCAGCCATCCGGTGATTCGCCCGGTCATCGGCGACACGGCACTGATCAAACAAGTGCTCGATATCGGTGTGCAGACGTTGCTGGTACCGATGGTTGAAAACGCGGACCAGGCACGGGAGCTGGTTCGAGCAATCCACTATCCACCCAACGGTGTTCGCGGTGTCGGCAGTGCACTGGCACGCGCGTCGCGCTGGAACAGCATTCCAGGCTACCTCGACAAAGCCGACGAACAAATGTGCCTGCTCGTGCAGATCGAAAATCGCGAGGGCCTGGCCAATCTGGATGCCATTGCGGCAGTAGACGGGGTCGACGGCGTGTTTATCGGGCCGGCGGATTTGAGTGCCTCGATGGGTTACCGCGGCAACCCGGGGCATCCTGAAGTGCAGGCTGCTATCGAGGACGCCATCTTGCGCATCCAGAAGGCCGGCAAAGCGGCCGGCATTCTCAGCGCGGACCAGAAACTGGCCAAGCGCTACATCGAACTGGGTGCGGCGTTTGTTGCAGTGGGCGTTGACACCACCGTCTTGATGCGTGGCCTGCAAACCTTGGCTGCCACATTCAAGGAGGGTCCTGTGCCTACCAGTTCCGGTGGCGTGTACTGACGGCATCGACCAAACCTGGAATGCCTGTATGACAATCACCAACCACCCCAGCGCATTGCTGGGGACTGGTGCTGATTAACGCTTGAGCGCTTTCAACTCGTTGAGCAACGTCAGTAGCGTCTGCAACTTCTCCTCGCCAAACCCCGCCTGCAACCGCTGATAGTTCGCTTCCATGCTCTGGCTCATCGAGTTGAAGCAAGCCTCGCCCTTCTGCGCCAACCTTACCAGCACTCTGCGTTGATCCTGTTGCGCCTTGCGCCGCTCTACCATGCCGGCCGCCTCCATGCGCACCAGCACACCGGTCATGCTCGGCTTGAGGATGCAGGCCAGCTCAGCCAGGCGATTGATCTCCAGTTCATCGTGCTGACTCAGGATCCGAATCACCCGCCACTGCTGCTCGGTCAAGCCGTGTTGATTCAACGAGGGACGGAAAAACCCCATCGCGGCTTCGCGAGCCTGGAGCAATGTGAGTGTCAATGATGGGCGCGACTTGGGCATTGAATGGGTTCGAATTCGATGATTATTAATATGTGAACTATATTCCAGCACTGCGCCGATGTCGATGTATCCGGGCCTTGGCAGCCACGATCAAAACCGGCGGCATAGAGGATCAAGACACCTACCGGTCGGAAGGCAGTTAATACACCTCAACAGGTACAGAGCTTCTTGCAAGCCCTGCAGTTGAGTTTCCCTTCACTTTTCCAGGCTGCGCCATGATCAATATCGAAACGCCTACCTACTACTCGGCAACCAAAAAATACAACCTGAGTTTCCCCACGCTCGAACAGGATGTGGAAGCGGATGTCGTGGTGATTGGCGGCGGCTTTTCCGGCATCAATACCGCGTTGGAACTTGCTGAAAAAGGCATCACCAACATTGTGGTGCTCGAAGCTCGATATCTGGGGTTCGGTGGCACTGGCCGCAATGGCGGACAGATCATGGCCGGTATCGGTCACGACCTGGAGAAGATCAAGCCCCAGGTCGGCGAGCAAGGGCTGCGCGAGATCTTTGAAATCAGCGAGCTGGGTGCTGGCATTATCAAGGACCGAATCGCCAAATACTCGATCGATGCGGACTTCTGCAACGGCTACGGCTACATGGGCTTCAACGCCCGCCAGGAAAATACCCTGCGTGCCTGGGAGAAGGACTTCAAGTCGATCAATACCAAGGACGAAATCCGCTTCATGGCGGGCTCCGAGGTCAAACAGATCATCGGCTCCGACGCCTATACCAGTGCGTTGCTGCACATGGGCGGTGGCCACGTACATTCATTGAATCTGTTGCTGGGCGAAGCCAAGGCGCTGGTCGGGCACGGTGCGCGCATCTACGAACACAGCCCGGCGCTGGAAGTCAGCTATGGCGAGCGCATCACGGTGCGCACCGGCCGGGGTTCGGTGAAGGCCTCGAAGTTGCTCTGGGCCTGTGACAGTTTCCTCAACAAACTGGAGCCCGAGCTGCACAAGACCACGCTGAACACCTACGCCTTCCAATTAATGACCGAACCGCTGTCGGACGAAATGATCAACCGCATCAGCCCGATACGCGGCGCCTACAGCGATATTCGTCCGGTCATCGACTACTACCGTGTCACCAATGAAAACCGCCTGCTGTTCGGTGCCGCGACGCCCCTCGTCGAGCACATCCCTCAGGATCTGAAGGCATGGAACCGCAACCTCATGCTGAAAATTTTCCCGTACCTGAAGGACGTGAGAATCGACCTGGCATGGGGTGGCCCTATGGCAACGGGTGCCAACCTGTTTCCGCAGATCGGCACACTCAGCGGCCGCAAAAACGCATTTTATGTTCAGGGTTACGCCGGCTTCGGCGTCACGCCGAGCCATATCATCTGCAAGATATTGGCTGAGGGCATGAGCGAAGGATCCTCTCGTTATGACCTGATCAGCTCGGTCAAACATGCGCAGATCATGGGCAAGGATCACATCCGGCCCTTGCTGCTGACAGCAGGCAAAAGCCTTCATCAACTTTCGGGCTATTTCAACGGTCGCCGTTGATCCCGACCCTTTCAATCACAGGAAAACTGCCATGCCTATTACCACCCTCAAGAAAGACATCCAACTGTCCGAGCTCGATGCCTGGGGCACTGTCGCTGACCTCGGTTCAGAAATCCTCGAAGGCGAAGTCAAAGCCTTCGGGAAAATGACTTTCGGTGCGCCGACCGACCCGATCAGCAGTGCTTACTTCGGCACGACCCAGGGCAAGTTCCGGATGGTTTATCCATTTGCCGAACAAGCGACCGTGGTCACAGGCGAAGTGGTTCTGACGGACGAATCCACTGGGCAGAGCACCCGCTACGCGGCTGGCGACAGCTGGTTCGTAAACAAAGGCACCCCGGTGCTCTGGGAAGTTGTCAGCGAAAGCTTCGTGAAGCATTATTTCGCTGTCGTCTGATCGATCCCCGCTGCCGGTTTCTGCCGGCAGCTTTTTTTGGCGAGGGTTGCTGACCATGAACGCCATCCCTGCTCAGGAAGTCGCCGGCCACTGCCTGCAGGCTTTCACTCAACTCGTTCCGGCCAGTCAGGCCGCGTTCTATTGTGTCGACCGCCAACTGCAAGCCCGTGACTTTCAGTTGCACGGCATGAGTGGCGAAATGCATCGCGATTATCTGGACAACTACCGCCAATACGACCCGCTACAACCACGCAATTGCCTGTCGAGTGGCTTGACGGTGGTGCCTCTGGGTCTGGCCATGGCTCGACAGCCCGCGCGGGACAGCCGTCGCTATCGGGACTTCCTGCAACGCTACGGCGTAGTCGATGTAGTCGAAGTTCTCGCTCATCGTGCAGGCCAGCCTAAGGCCGCGATTTCGTTGCTGCGCACGGCCGCGCAAGGCGCTTTCACCCCCGCTCAATTAGCCCAGCTCAATGCCTTGCAGTCGTTGCTACAAATGGCCGTAGCCAATATGCAACCGCATGAAAACTCGCTGATCGGACTGACACCTAAAGAGCGCCAGATCGCACTGTTGTTGAGTCAGGGTGCCAGCAACAAGCAACTGGCCCAGGAGTTGGAAGTCGGTTTGCCAACCATCAAGACTCACTTGATCAACTTGTTCCGCAAGACCGGGGTAACCAGCCGTACTGAACTGGTGGGAGCGCTATTTTTATAAGCCGGTTCAACCATCTGGTTGATAGGCGAGTCAGTATTCGGGCGGCATGATCCAGGTTGTCGATTACACAACCGGAGCCATGCAATGACTACAAATTCTGACTGGATCACCGTAGGTGCCCTCGCTGACGGATTCGCCCCAGAAGCCTTTATCCTGCCCAACCTCGCCGATCTCAACGGCAAGACCTTCACGTTGCACTTCGCCAACGGCTGGCAGATCGAGCATCGTTTTGAAGCGCAGCTGCTGCACTGGAAAGCCGCCGACGGTCACTCCAGTGGATCCGCTGCGTACAGGGCCACTTCTGTTAGGCCGGGCCTGTATCTCGTCGACTTCATCAAACGCGAAGCCGATCAAGCCTGGTCCGTGAGCCTGGTAGTGGACACCGCTACGTCGTCGTTCACCGCCGTGATCGGACGCATGCCAGCCCAAGCGCAAACCGAGGAAGGGCTTTACAGTCGCGCACTGGCCGGCAAGGCCTTGACGTCGGTGCAAGTAGACTTCCTCCACGGCAGCCTCGACCGCCCATGGCAGGAAGGCCAATGCCCACACGCCCCGACCCGGGAACTGACCGGGTTGCGCAACCTGTATCGCTACAGCCCCAGCGAAGTCTACGAACACATCTACCTCAATGATCAGTTCTACTCCTGGCAGTGCCTCAAGGGCGTCGAGCAAGGCTTGTGTGATACCGATCGTTGCCACTACTACAAGATTGCCGATCAGCTGTATCTGTTCGTCTGGCGCGAAAAGATCATCCCGACCCTCGGCCTGGTGTTGATCGACCTGCAACAGCACCGCAGCGACGGAAAAATCTTCGGTTATGCCGGTTCGTCCTTCGACGAACTGTCGAACTTCCCGGTCAGCTCCTACTGCCAGGTCCTCAACCGCACGGAGTATCCCGATGCCTGAGCCACGCACGGTTGTCATTACCGGTGCAGGAACCGGCATCGGTGCCGCCTGCGCCCGACTGTACGCAGGCGAAGGCGCCAATCTGGTGTTGATCGGTCGGCGCCGCGAGCCACTGGAACAGGTCGCCCGGGAAACCGGCGGTCTGATTCTGATCGGCGATGCTGCCTGTGCAGATACCTGGGATGGGTTTATCACGCAGATCCGTGAGCGTTACGGTCGACTTGATGTGCTGCTCGCTTGTGCCGGTGGTCATGGGGTGGGCAGCGCCACGCAGACTAGCCCGCAAATCTGGGAAGCCTCGTTGCGTAGCAATCTGGACAGCGCGTTCTACAGCGCCCGCGCTTGCCTGCCGTTGCTGATCGAAAGTGCCGGCAACATTGTGATGATTGGCTCGATTGCCTCACTGGCCGCCGGCCCCGAAGTGTGTGGATACACCACTGCCAAACATGCACTGCTCGGGCTCAATCGCTCCATGGCCAGGGACTACGGGCCGCGCGGCGTACGCGTCAACGCTGTGTGTCCAGGCTGGGTCACTACCCCGATGGCCGACGAAGAAATGCAGCCGTTGATGAGTCTCTATGGCGACACGCTACAGCAAGCCTATGCCCGGGTTTGCGCTGACGTGCCTTTACGACGTCCCGCCAGTGCCGAAGAGATCGCCAGGGTTTGCCGCTTCCTGGCCAGCCCCGACGCTTCGATCATTACCGGAGCAACCCTGGTTGCCGACGGTGGTTCGAGCATCGTCGATGTACCGACCCTGGCCTACGCTCACATGGAGAACGCCAATGCCTGAAGACTTCGATTTCAGCGGGAAAACGGTGCTGGTCACCGGTGGCGCACAAGGAATCGGCCGGGCAATCGTCGAAGCTTTCGCATTGCGCGGAGCGCGAGTGATGATCGCTGACCTGCGTCTGCCACAGGCTCGGGCACTCGCGGCGGACTTGACTGCGCGAGCGTGCCGGGTTGAGGCCGCCGAGATTGACCTGGCCGATGCTACGGCTGTGTTCGAACAGGTTCAGCGGTTGGAACGAGACTGGGGTCGCCTGGATATTCTGATCCACAACGCCGGTTACTTTCCGTTGACGCCATTCGCCGAGATCACCCCTGCCATTCTTGAGCGCACGCTGGCAGTCAACCTCTCGGCGCTGTTTTGGTTGACCCAGGCGGCCTTGCCGATGTTTCAGCGTCAGGGTGGCGGTTGCGTATTGGTGACCTCGTCAGTGACCGGGCCACGGGTAGCCTATCCGGGGCTCAGCCACTATGCGGCGTCGAAGGCCGGGGTTAACGGGTTTATTCGAAATGCCGCTTTGGAGCTTGCTGGCAATAAGGTGCGCGTCAATGGGGTCGAGCCAGGCATGATCGCCACGCCTGCCATGGACAATCTTGGCGACGGCCAGGTCAACGACGACATCGCAAGCCGGGTTCCGTTGGGTCGTCTTGGCAAACCGGAAGATATTGCAGGGGCCATGCTCTTTCTGGCGTCTGATCTGGCGGCCTACATCACTGGGCAGACAATCGTTGTGGATGGTGGATCGACCTTGCCCGAGGTGTGATTGCATCGATTCACCAAGCAGCAAAAACCTGACATTCATGTTCAGCCACGGCTTGCACCTTCGAGCATCGACAGTGAATCACTGAAGACTCGCAACAAGGCTGCGAGCCGTTTTACGTATGTCTGCGGCGCTGCATAGATAAGCTCCACATGCAGACTGTCGACGATGCCAAGGTACGCGTCGCAGAACACCTCAAGTTGCTCGGGATGAGCCGCCGTCCATGTGTACCGGTCCCGCGTTGCGCGTTGAAAATACTGGCGAATCTGCGCCAGGTAAGCCTCGAATCCAAGCGTGATGACGGCACGGATATCTGCTGGAGGAAAGTAGGCGGTGCGCAATAGAAATCGCAGGTGCGCCGATGCTTCATAGCGTCCAATCAAACACTCGACGTGCAGTTGACCGGGCACTCCTGCGCGCCCGCCCTCTTCTTCAAAGCAAGCCGCGACATGCTGCTGTTCATGTCCGAGTGCAATCTTGAACACCCTCTCGAACAAGGCATCCTTGCTGCTGAAATGCGCGTAAAGCGATGCCTTTCGCATGCCGGCCATGACGGCGATCTCGTTGAGGGATGAAGCGTCGTAACCATGATCGGCAAAATGTTCGACAGCGACGGCGCAAATGTTGGCGGCCGAAGGGGTGAGTGGCTTCATGTCGCAGGATTCCCTGACATCGACCAGCGCATGAGAGATGACAAACTACGCATTGGATTGGTTACCGCTGGCTGAAGAAATCATGACCTTTCCTGGCGCTCGAAAACTTTATCCTGAACTCAATCGAACGCCAGTCAATTAATTTATTAACATTAATCTCGAGTCGAATGTCGTAGAGACTTCACGACCTACGCCGCCCCTACCGCCTGCTGTAGATGCGTCGAGCGAAAGTCCTTGGGCGACAGCTCAAACTGCTTCTTGAACGACCGGCTGAAGTGGGCTGAATCGGTAAAACCCCACTTGTAGGCAATAGAGGTGATCGACTCGCTTTTTAGAAATGGATTAGTCAAATCATCAGCGCTGCGTTTGAGCCGCGCACGCTGAATGTAACGGCAGACACTGTCGTCCTGCTCTTCAAACAAACGATACAGATGGCGAACGGAAATGTTCAATCGACTGGCCAGACCCACGGGGCTCAGGCCAGGCTGAGTCAGGGACTCATCGATGACTTTCTGAACGTAGCTGCGCAGATTGTTACCCTGCAAGGACGCACTGCTGTCACCCGGCGCGTTGTCCGTTTCGAATGCGGAACCCAGCAACGAAACGAACGCCGATTGCAGGGCCTCGCCTTCGCCAATGGAGTCCTGGCCATCCAGGCCCTCCCGGCACAGTTGGTCCATCAGCACATGGAGCATTCGGCCGCAGGCCTTGCTGGAAGAAATCTTGCCAAAGGTTTTCGACCCGCTTCCCAGTTGCTTGCACACCTCATTGCGTGACAGAGAAAGGGACGCATGTTCGATCAACCCGAACGGGGTTATCTCAATCGAGCCGGTCGAGTCCATGAGCAACATATCGCCCGGCGCCAGCTGAATGACCTGGCCATTCTGCGCAATCTGACAATAGCCACTGCGTTGGCTCACGAGAAAGCAATGCTGATCATTATCGTGGTCGGCGTTAGGCCGTTCGCGCCTGATCAAACCTGCATTGGTGCGCAGGTTTGCCAGGGAGAGACGGTCCTGGGACCGCTTGGAAACCTCGCCGATGAAAAGCGATCGGTTGTAAGCCAATTCAGTATCGAAATGACCGCACGCCGCTCGCAGATCACGCGTCCAGGTTTCCAATCCATATTGCGTAGACTCATTGATGCTCATGGTATCTCCACAATGGCTTATTGTTTTTGTTGTGCGATAGTTAACATGTTATCTATATGTGCGCAACAAGTACAGGGTGCCGATTGCAGAGGCATTAATGATGCCAAATCTCAAATTAGAGCGTGCGTAATGTGCGTTGCAGGCCCATCAGAACATTCAACAGCACATCACGCTGCACGCCGCTCAAGGCGATGTAACGCCGGAATGACGGCATCCGGTTGACCACCTCGCTACCGCCCATATGCTCCAATCGAACGCGCCATTCATGCCCGTCCAGAGTGAGCTGAAGGCGCTTGAAATCCAGCGACATCAGCGATTGATGCAACACTGGGTCTTCTTGCAACCGAACCTGGAGCCTGGTCAGCAACTCAGGTGCTCCCGTGCGTTGTTTACACACCAGCCCTGTCCGTCGAATTGACCCGCTGTGGTGCAGATCAAAGTGGGCACTGCCCTGCTCCGTGGCAGGCACCCTGACAGAAAACTCAGTCATCACCAGATGCATCAGCAGCTGGGATTCCGTGCGCTCGACAATATCGACCTGAAGGTTGCTCTTTCCGAGAAAAAACACTGCCTCGGCCGGGCCCATGGAAGCAAAACTCGCCACACCCAGATTGCGCCGCAAGTACTCAAGCGTTACTCCGGGCCTGTAGCCGTTCGGGGCACGTCGTGCGCTGAATGATTCAGACAGTTTTTGCAGCATGGTCGAGATAACCGTTGTGATGTTTGCCAGGCTCATGGGAAAACTCCTTGGCCAGCACTTCTTCAACGGTAGCCGGCTTGAATGGATTGACTTTCTGCACCACCAACGTCCAGAAAAGCGCATAGGCAGCCGCAATGCCGAGCATCACCCCGAAAGGCACATAGATATCGGCAGGGTTCATTCCAGGTGGCGTGATGAACCACATGCCCAGCAAGATGCCGACACTGGAAAGAATCTGCGGCAATGGGAAGAAAGGCGAGCGATAGGCCCGTGGCAGATCAGGACGGCGAATCCGCAGGCTGACCACCGACAGCGTTACCAGCAGATAGGCAAAACTCCACGCGCAGACCGCGGCCAATACCAGGTTCATGATGTTGTCGGTATTGCCACCCAACCAAAAGGCGTACAAGCACGGAATCAGCATCGCCACCAGAATGCACAGCAGCGGCGTCTTGAAGCGTGGGTGCAAGTAGGTGAACACCTTGGGCAACGCACCATCCACTGCCATGCCATAGAGAATTCTCGGCACACCTGCCATCAGCGTGTTGATGGTCGCTGCGCCCGCAAACAGAAAGCCGATCCCCAGCCACAACGGGCCGACATGCCCCATGACCTGCTCAGCAAATTTCGGGATGGCCATGGGCGTGTCGAGCAGATGCACGCCTGTGGCGGCATCCAGTAGTACGTTCTCGACCTGGCGCTTCATCGCGGCGCCATAGATGAACATGCAGGTGGCAACACTCAACAATCCCAAAATCATCGCCTTGGGCATGACCTTGGCCGAATTGCGCAAGTCCGGCGCCAACGGGGTGACGAACTCGCAACCGACGAACATGAACATCGCCATGCCCACCAGCGACAGAATTGTGATCAGGTCCGTGCCCACCAACGACACCCCGAACCAGCCATCCAGTTGCACTGCCGGCGCGGCGATCAAACCCAGTACCCCGAACACCATCAACGTGGTCCACATGCCGAAGGTCAGAATGATCTCCGCCCTGCCGAAAGCGCTGACGCCGAAGGCATTGAGAATGGCGAACACAACGACAAATCCTACGCCGAGCAACCAGGAACCACCGGCAGACTCCGCCAGTGTATTGAGGTGCTCGAAGTTCACCAGCGCCATGACCCCGGACAGAATGGTTTCAGCGGTGCCCGCAAACACATGCACGATCAGGTACGCCGACAACGTGCCGGTGATTGCGAAGAACCGTCCCAGACCGCAATTGATGTAGTCGTAGACCGAACCGGTGGTCGGCAGGATCGAGGCGGCCTCAGCGAAGGTGGTTGCCTGGGCCAGCATCATGACCACCGCGATCAGCATGGCCACCGCAAAAGCGCTGCCGCCAATTCCAAAACCCATCGTGGCCGTGAGAATGACCGGGCTGGCCATGATCAGGCCAATGGTGCTGGCTAACGCGGTGGGAAAACCAACGCTACCTCGTTTCAGGTGTTCTGTGAGCCTGTCATTGATCGACATGGTGCGGATCCTCAAAAGCGGATTTCTTAGTGGAATTATTAAGCCGTTCAAGGAGCCGGCGTTTACGCCTTCCCCAGCCAGTCCCTGATCAAATCGGCTTCGTGTGCAGAATCACTTTGCGCCCCTCTCGCCCTCATCGTCTTGCCCATGTCTGCCGACGGTTTTGTTGCTGCCTGCCAAGGCGTATTACCTGGCTGACAGGGTCAATTCTGTGGCACGCAGGTGAAAGACTTGGCCCTTTTACGATTGCCCTAATGCGCCCTCGACCATTTGGCTGTCCAACAATACCGGGGAACGTAACAATGGAGCACATGCGTAAAACACGATCACTGCCCGCCGCTGTCAGCTTGGGTGCTGCACTCCTGATCACACACTCATCAGCCAACGCCTACGAGTTCTACGCCGACAATGACACTAAGGTGACTGGTAATTTTCTGGCTGTTTACGGGTTGTTCAACAGCCGCAAAAACTATGACGGCACCACCGGCGGCTCCAGTTGGCGCGAAGGCTTCATCAAGTATGGGCTGAGTATTGATCAAACCCTGGGGGGCGCAGGCAGCGTGTATGGCACGGCAAATCTGGTGAGTTCCGGCACATGGGGTGATGGCGATGCAGCGGGAATAACCGACGGTACTGAACGCACCACGAAATTCGATGAAGCGTTTGCTGGATGGCGCTCAGGCGAACTCTTTCCGGTTCTGGGCAAGGATGGCGTTGACCTGTCCTTTGGACGCCAGGTCATTACGCTGGGCGACGGTTTCATCATCAACGACGACGGCCTGAATTTTGGCAAGGGACCTGCCGACGGCAAGCTCAATCGCGGAGGGGCCTATTACCTGGCTGCTCGCCATGCATTCGATGAGACTGCCGTTGTGCGCCTGGGAGGCAAGGACGGAGTACACGGCAGCATGATGTGGATCAAGTCCGACAATCGCTCCCAGGCCAACACCGAAATGGCTGCTGGAACCCTGGAGTACACAGCGGAACCGGGTACTCTGGGCCTGACCTACATTCACGGCATCGACGTCGATGACCGCTTCGCCAGCGACTTCCAGAAACAGCGTGACGGCATGAACATCTACAGCCTGCGCGGAGCGGGTAATGCCGGCATCGAACACGCGCATTTTTCCTTCGAATATGCCTGGCAGGATAAAGACGCCGGGCCGGAAAAAGCCTGGTACACCGAAGCAGGCTACACCTTCGCCGACCTGCCCTGGTCGCCCGACGTCACTTACCGCTACAGCCGCTATTCGAAAGACTGGGATTCGATGTTCAATGGGTTCAGTCGCGGCTATGGCACCTGGTTCCAGGGTGAAGTCGCCGCCAACTACTCGGGCCCCTTCAATAGCAATACGTCAATCCAACATGTTGCCTTGAAGGTCAAACCCGTCGACGCGGTGACTGTCGGCGCCCTGTTCTTCGACTTCAAGACGCTGCACAAGAACGACGCACTGAACCTCGATGGCCGTGAACTGGATATGTACGCCGAATGGGCTGCGAACGAACACCTGATCATCACCCCACTGCTTGGCCTGTATAAGCCTGATAAAGATGCAAGCAATGGCGGTAACCAGGTGGGTGGCAATGGCACCAACGTCTACAGCCAACTCACGGTAGCTGTGCCGTTTTGATGCCATTCGGGAGCTGCTCCGCGCAGCTCCTGAACCCCTCCCACACGAAACTGAGACCCGGTTGGGCGCACACGAAAAACGGCGCCCTGAGGCGCCGTATAGTGCATTTCGACAATGCTTAACACTGCCTGATCAGGGTCTTCAATACGGCCTTGAAGGTTTCGATCTGTTCGTCGCTGAAATCGGCGAACACCTTGTCCTGCTGCTCCTGTGCAATAGACCAAAGATCGTCGGTCTGCTCGATACCCGCAGTGGTCAGCCGCACTCGACTATCATCATCGTTAACCAATCCCTTGCGTTTTAGATTGGCCACCGCCTCATCAATCTCCCGAACCGGCATCGCCACTTCCCGCAGCAGTTCGTTTGCACTCAAGCCGGCATCACTTTCCAGCACCATCAGCATCCGCGCCTCGCTGGTGCGCAGGCCAGTAGACAACTGCCGGGGCTGATAGCTGGACTGGTAGGCCCGCACCGCCTGAGTCATCAGATAATACAGGTTGTGGCTGAGCCGCCCCTGGAAATGACTAGTAGGGCGTGGACTGCCATCTTGTTTGGTCATGCGGGTGTGCGGCAGCACCATCGAATAGGCGCCCTGGTGATAGAGCAACGGCGAGCGACCGAAATCATCGAAGGCCACCACTTTGCCGATCATGATCCAGTGGTCACCACCGTCTACCTGCTGATACTTCTCACAGTGAAAGCGCGCCGAGCAATCGGCGAATACCGGCGAGCCGCCCTCCCCTGATTCGTATTCGATCTCGGCGAAGCGGTCTTCCTTGGGGCGGGCGAAATTGTTCGACAGATCAATCTGGTCTGCCGCCAGTACGTTGACCGCAAAGTGGCTGGCCTGCTCGAACACCTCGTGGCTGTTGGAGCGTTTATCGATGCTCCACAACACCAGAGGCGGATCGAGGGAAACCGAGTTGAAGCTATTGGCGGTCACCCCGACTTTGCGTCCGGACGCGGTGGCGGCTGTGACCACGGTCACGCCAGTAGCGAAGTTGCCCAATGCCCGGCGAAAGGCCCGTGGGTCGAAAGTGGTTTCAGTGGCTTGGCAAACGCTGTTATCAGACATGCAAGACTCCCGGACGGCTTCCATGAGCCGTCCTGATTGTTGTTATGAGAGGCGGGCTCAGATCATGCTCGGATCAGGTTCCAGGCCCATCAGCTCGCGGCCAAGAATCTGCGCACAGACGTCATAGTCGGTGTAGGCATGGGCACCGGTCATGTGCGAATCACGGAACAGCCGCTGCATCTCGTTCTGTTCAAACCAGGCGTTACCACCAGCGGCTTCGAACAACCGGTCCACGGCCTGGATGCACATTTTGGTGGCATAGGCCTGATTGGTCCGCCAGAACGCCAGGGTCTCGCGGCTTGGATAGCGTTGCTGCTCACTGTGTTCGGCGTGTTCCTGCCAGGTCTTCTCGAGAAAGGCCCGGGCAGCGCCCACCTGATGAGTCGACTCGGCCAGACGCATCAACGCCGGAGTCGCCGCACCGACCGCCGCACCGGTGTAGGCACGCACGCGGGTCTTGGTCTTTTCGCGGAACACCTCAAGCATCCGCTCGGCAACACCCAGGCTCACGGTGGAAAAACCGCTGGCGAAGTAAGGACGATACGGCGAGTAAAAAATCTTGCTGTCAGGGTACAGGCCGAAACCTGCGGATCTGCCTTCCATCATGTCCTTGGCTTTCTGGATGCGATGTTCCGGCACCCGCACGTTGTCGATGATCAAGGTCTTGGTGCCGCTGCCTTTCATGCCGGCGGCGAACCAGTCGTCACGTATCTGATAATCACTGCGCGGCAGTACCGCGAAGCAGTAGTCCTGAGTGCCTTCAGCATTCTTGCGGCGGAACCCGACGATCGCCCACTCGGCGTGATCGCAACCGCTGCTCCAGCCCATTTCGCCGCTGAACAACACGCCGCCGTCGATTTCTTCGGTACGCCCAAATGGGGCGATACTGCTGCTGGCCGTGGCATCCGGGTCGTCGCCCCAGACTTCCTGCTGCAGTTCGGCCGAGAACAGCGCCAATTGATGGCTGTGGGTGCAGAGCAGGCTCATGGCCCAGGCGGTGCTGGCGCAAGAGCCCGCGAGTAACGCGATGCAGTCGGCAAATTGCGGCAGCGATATCTCCATGCCCCCGAACTTCTTCGGCTGAAAGGCCCGATGCATGCCGATGCTTTTGAGCAGCGCAATGTTCTCGTCGGGGACCTTGCGATCCTGTTCAGCCTGGAAGGCATTGGCAGCGATGGCCGGCAGAATGGACTTGAGGTCTTCAAGGAGCGGGTTTGGCTTTTTCATGGATGGCCCTGCTTATTATTGGATACCCGGCCAACTACCCGAATCGACGAGTAGCGCTGGATGCAGGGCCAGTATGGCGTTCACCATGCCAGCAGAAAATGCACCTTCCAGAGCCAAGATTGTACTTTTCAAAGACAATACGCCAAGGCCTGGAATGGCTTTGGCAGCCACAGACATAGGCTTGGGCAGGCTCAGTCAAGCCAGCCTGAGACCCATGGATTAGTCTCGGGGCTTTCTTTGTTCGCCATCAGGAAAACCCCATGAGCGATATCCCGTTGCTGCCTCAAGTTGAAGCCTTCCTGAGTCGAAACCATGCGTTGTTCATCGACGGTGGCTACGTTCAGAGTCATTCCAGCCAGACACTGGAGGTGATCAATCCTGCCACCGGCCTGGTCATCGCCCGAGTCGCCGACGCAGACCCGGCCGATGTCGATGCGGCCGTAGAATCGGCCAACCGCGGCTTCAAGCAATGGTCCCAAGTGGCACCGGCAATCCGTGGCAACGTGCTGTTGAAACTGGCCGACCTGCTGGAGCAGAACCGCGAAGAACTGGCGCAGATCGAAACCTGCCAATCGGGCAAGATCATCCAGATATCCCGGGCCTTCGAAGTCGACCAGGCCGCACACTTTCTGCGGTACTACGCTGGCTGGGCAACCAAGATCAGCGGCCAGACCATCACCCCGTCACTGCCCTCCTTCGCTGGCGAACGCTATACCGCTTTCACCCTTCGCGAACCCGTCGGGGTGGTAGTCGGCATCGTGCCGTGGAACTTCTCTACCATGATCGCCATCTGGAAACTCGCCTCGGCGCTGGTGACCGGCTGCAGCATCATCATCAAACCCAGTGAATTCACGCCGTTGACCATCCTGCGAATTGCCGAATTGGCCGTCGAAGCGGGCTTGCCTGCAGGTGCACTGAACGTTTTGACGGGCGGTGGTCTGGTGGGCAAGGGACTGATCGAACACCCCGGAACCGACAAGGTTTCATTTACCGGTTCCGTTCCCACCGGCATTGCCGTCGGCCGCAGTGCCATGGGCGCCGGGTTGACCCGCGCAACGCTGGAACTGGGTGGCAAAAACTCTGCTGGCTTCCTGCGCGATGTCGATCTGGACAAGGCCGCCGATGGCATCATCGAAGCCGGGTTCCTGCACTCCGGGCAAATCTGTGCAGCCGCCGAACGCTTCTTCGTCCATCGTTCACAGATCGATCCGGTCATGGACAAACTGGCCCAACGCTTGAGCACGCTCAACATCGGCTCACCACTGGATGAGCTCACCGAATTCGGCCCGGTCACCAATCGCCAACATCAGCTGAAACTCGGCGAGTACTTCGCCAAGGCCCGCGCCGAAAACAACACCATCATTCACGGTGGCAACCTGATCGACGGCCCAGGCTGCTACGTTGAACCGACGGTGATTCTCGCCAACAGCGTCAACGACACGCTGCTCAACGAAGAAACATTCGGCCCGATTGCGACCTTCTTCCCTTACGACACCGAAGAAGAACTGCTGGAGTTGATGAACAACACGCCTTACGGCTTGAGTGCCAGCCTCTGGACCAACGACCTGAGCAAGGCCCTGCGCATGGTGCCTGCGATCAACGCCGGGACGGTGTGGGTGAACATGCACACAATGCTTGATCCCGCGGTGCCCTTCGGAGGTAACAAATCCTCAGGTGTGGGGCGCGAGTTTGGCAGTGCGTTTATTGATGACTACACCGAGCTCAAGTCAGTGATGATTCGCTACTGATAGCGGTTAATCCGGCAGTAAGTGCGTCCAGAAAGGCCTGGGTCACTCCACACCAGACATGGCCATTTTTTTCAAAACCCATGACCGCCCCGTTTTCGTGGACTGAGCGGTCATGGGGCTGTCTTTCGACAACTCGGAAAATACAGGGATTAGCCTCCCTGACATTTAGCAGAAAAGCCCATTAATTTCAGACGCCTACCTGGCTAATGAACTTGGTCGTCAGATAGGCATCCAGACCTTCAGTTCCGCCCTCACTGCCGTGACCGCTGGCCTTGATGCCACCGAATGGCGTTTCCGGCAGGGCCAAACCAAAGTGGTTGATCGAAACCATCCCGGCTTGCAGGCGATTACCCAACTCAGTCGCGGTCTTCAATGACCGGGTGAATGCAAACGCCGCCAGCCCGTACTCCAGACTGTTGGCTTGCGCTATCACGCTGTCCAGATCATTGAAACGCAACAATGGCGCCACCGGACCAAAAGGCTCTTCATTGAGAAGACGCGCCTGCTCCGGCAGGTCGGTCAATAGCGTCGGTTGGAAAAAATGGCCCGTGCTGCCGATCCGGCTTCCGCCTGTCAGCACCTTGGCACCGAGGTCACGGGCATCGGCGATCAACTCTTGAACCATCATCAAGCGTCGAGCATTAGCTAGTGGCCCCATCTGGCTGGTTGGGTCGAAACCGTCGCCCACCTTGAGCTGTCCCGCCAGTTCGGTGAATCGCCGAGAGAAAAGATCAAATACTGCGTCATGCACATAGAAGCGCGAGGGTGAAGCGCAGACCTGTCCGGCATTGCGGAATTTGAGGGTGCAGGCCAATGCGGCGGCAGCCTCTACATCGGCATCCTCGCAGACGATAAACGGCGCGTGCCCACCCAATTCCATGGTCGTCAATTTCAAGTGTGTCGCGGCCAGGGCACCGAGTTGTCGACCTACGGCAGTCGAGCCGGTAAAGGACACTTTTCGAATAATCGGTGACCTGATCAGGTAATCGGAGATGTGCGCTGGGTTACCGAACACAAGGTTCAGCACGCCCTTGGGCACACCCGCATCGTGGAAACAGCGCACCAGCTCGATCACTGCTCCCGGAGCCTCCTCTGGCGCCTTGATGATGATGCTGCAGCCAGCAGCCAGAGCCCCTGCTATTTTGCGTACCGCTTGATTGATCGGGAAGTTCCACGGTGTAAAAGCGGCTACCGGACCGACTGGCTCGCGCACCACCAGCTGGCGTACCGCCGCATTGCGTGAAGGCACGATGCGGCCATAGGCGCGTCGCCCTTCTTCGGCATACCACTCAATGTGGTCGGCCGCGCTTTTGGCTTCCATGGTCGACTCCGCCATTGGCTTGCCCTGATCCAGCGTCATGCACTCTGCCATCAGCGCGTGGCGTTCACGTACCAGCAAAGCCGCTCGCCGCAAGATGCCTGAACGGTCGTAGGCAGATGTCGTGGACCAAATCCCAAAGCCGCTCGCTGCCGCTGCCAATGCGGCGTCCAGATCTTCATTCGAAGCTATCGGCAATTGCCCGAGCGTCTCGCCCGTCGAAGGATTGATCACAGCTGCAGTGTTGCCAGCGCTGCCGGCAGTCCATTGGCCGTCGATGTAAAACAACAGGTCGGTGTACATGGATCTTTCCTCGCAAATGGGTATTGAACACAAGCGATTGCAAAGGTATCGGCAACGCATGAGCGGTAACGAAATACGCAGCAACAGGTTGACACTATCAACCATATACTCGTAAATTTAGTTCACCATGTCAACCATGTTCCGTTACCACCTCAGGGGTCCCAATGAGAGACGTCACTCTGTGTGAATGCTTCGCCCGCGACGGTCTGCAGCACGAACCGAACTTTCTGCCCACACCCACAAAACGCCGATTGGTGGAGCGATTCGCCGAAATCGGCTTTCAGAGGGTCGAGGCGACGTCCTACTCCAATCCTGCCGTGATTCCGCAATTTGCCGATGCCAGTTCTCTGTTGGCGACCCTGCAGCGTCGGGCCGGCGTGTTCTACAAAGCGACCTGCGCCAACGTGCGAGCCGTCGAGCGAGCTGTCGGCGACCTCTCTGCCGGGCATGGCGCAAATGAAATCAGTTTACTGGTGTCCGCTTCTGAGTCGCACTCGCTGAAAAACCTTAAGCGCAGCCGTGCAGATCAATGGCTCAATATTCAGCAGATGGCCGAAAAGGCCCTCAATCAATTCCGCTTGATCGGTACTGTATCCGTGGCTTTTGGTTGTCCGTTCGAGGGTCGCGTCAGCGAGGCCAGCGTGTTGGCGGATGTGGAGCAGTTTGCCAAGCGCGGCGTGAAGTTCGTCACCCTTGGCGATACCACCGGTGTCGCGACGCCGCAGAGCGTCAAGCGCCTGTTCAGTGCCGTGCTTGCGACCTTTCCCGAGATCACTCCGATTGCTCATTTCCACGACACTCGCGCGACCGGGCTGGTGAATTACGTCGCCGCGCTCGAAGCTGGGGTCACCTGGTACGACTGCGCCTTCGGTGGTGTCGGCGGCCATCCGGCCAAGGTCAAGTATGGCGGCGGACACACCGGCAACGTCAGTACCGAAGACTGGGTCAACCTGCTGGAATCGATGGGCGTACGCACAGGTATAGACCTGGACCGCCTGCTCGACGTCGCCGCCGAATGCGAAGCCGCGCTTGGCCGTGAACTGCATAGCCGGGTCCTGCGCAGTGGGTTGAATCCACTGTTGCCCACCACTGTTTCCCAAACGACATCATCCAACGAAGAGGTGTAGAAATGCTCAGTCTCAACACTGTTGCGCGGCAAACCCGATTGATCTGTGGGGTGCTTTTGCTTTCAACACCGGTCTTCGCCAGTGATAAGTTGCTGCTGGTTGAACGGGACGATTTGATAAGGGGCCCGGCGAACGAAACCCTGCTCGGCCAGCAGATTTGGGAAATGCACAAAACCGCATCGTCACGTACCACGCTGGTCCAGCTCGACCAACAATCGCCGGTTGTCAGCCATGACATCGGCGAGCGCACGCTGATCGTTTTGCAGGGCACCGTGCTGTTCCATTTCGCTGACCGGGAAGTCACCGCGACAGCAGGCGATTACGTGGCGATTCCTCCCGGCCAGGCCTACCAGATGACCCCGCAAAACCAGGAGAAAGTCCTGCTACTGGGTTTTGATGTGCCCACCATCGACATGGCAAAGGCCACCGCTGCTGATTTCTCGACAAACAGTTCCGGCCCCACTCCCGTCGTCAAGAAACAACAATCAGTGATGACCAGTCCTCCCGGCTGGAATGATCCCAGTGACCGAGGCTGGACGCTGATAAAAACGCCGGAGAAGCGCGTGAATCTTGTAGAAATGTTCTCCGAGTTAAAAAACCATAGCCATCCCGACGCCGATCATTCACTGATCCTTCTCAGCGGCAGTGCACGGGTCGTAACCCCGACCGAGGACCGCATTCTGAAGACCGGCGATTACGTTTCCATCCCGCAGAATGTCCCACACAAGTATTACGTCGAGGGTCAGCAATCGGCGCTGTTCATCAGCTTCGATGCACCGGCGTACGATTCGGCCAAGACCATCTACCTCGAGTGACCTGTCAGCATCCGGACAGAATAAAAAAAGCATGGACCTCTGTCCGTGCTTTTTTTTGGTCGCTGAATTCATCGCAAAAAGCGGGTAAATCCCAGGCGCCTTAACTGGCAAATGCTTCCTGGAACTGTATCGCGCTACCTGCAATGGCGAGCGGCATACTCGCTGTGTGACTGAGTACAAAATTCACGAACAGATGAAACAATTCGGACTGGCTGGAAATGCCGAGCTTGCAATACAGGTGCTTGCGGTGATTCTTCACCGTGCCTTCAGCGATGCCAAGGTGCAGCGAGATCGACAGGCTGGAGTGACCGCGCAGGATCATGCTGACGATCAATTGTTCGCGCGGGGTCAGTTGGTCGGCGGCGAAACGCGAAAATGCGCTGTTCAGATGCTCTCTCAAAGCCAGCGCACTGTCATCGACCTGAGCACCAACGCCCTGGTAGTGGCGTTGCAACAACACAGCGACCATCGCCTGACAGTTTTGCAAAGCCTCAATCTGCACAGGTGAAAACTTCGCAGAGGCATTCAATCGCATCAATGAGTAGGCCAGATGGCCGATGCCTGGCAAAGCACAAATGAACACGATTTCTTCGGACAACGTGCCCGACTGCATCGAGATGCAGGGATGTACATCCGGCGAATTGAAATAATCACCTTCGAAGAAGGCGTCAGGAGCCAGTTCGCTCATGCGGTACAGGCCTGTAGCCTGGCCATGCGCGCAGGCCGTGTAGACCGGGTCCAGCAAGTAAGTACCGTTGAGGTAGTTGTGCATCGCTCCTGGCTCGGAAATGCCTTGCAGGTTGTCGTGAAGTAACAATGGCGAACCACCGGACGGGTAAAACAGCACACAGCTCTGGTCGAAAATCACCAGAGCCTGTAGAGCTTCGTCCAACTGTGGGGTAAAGCCATCACACTGCAATTGTGCAACCAAACCGGGCGTCGCCGCGTGCCATGTGCCAAGAACAGGCGTGGCCTCCATGCCACACCCAGGCTGCGAAACTGAAGTTGCCATGCCATCTCCTTGTTTTTATCCGGTGCGCCGAACCGCATAGGCGCACCCTGAATCCAGCGATAAAAAACAAGCACATTTCCTGCCACGGATGACTCAGACAGCGGAAAAACAGTTGTCCACGAACAGCTGCGTACCACTTACAAATGATGCCTCGTCGCTGGCTAAAAACAGTGCTGCGCGGGCCACCTCTTCAGGCTCGCACAGACGGCCCTGTTGCAGGCTGATCGCCTCTTCACTGGCATCCACGCCCATGGCCTGCAAGTCGCGCATTTCCCGCTCGCCGTGAGGGGTGCGGATAAACCCCGGTGCGACCGCATTGCAGCGAATCCCCCGGTCACGAAACTCGACGGCTATGGCGCGTGCGAACATCTGGCAAGCGCCCTTGCTCGCGTTGTACACGACCTCCCCCGGGGTCGCGTATTGCGCGGAAATCGACGAGGTGCAAACGATGCTGCCGGCCCCCTTGGCAAGCATTTGTGGAAGCACCGCTTGGGTCACCAGGTACATGCTTTTGACATTGACCGCCAAAAGCCAGTCCCACTCATGCTCCTGCACGTCCAGAAAGGGTTTTACGATCAACGTGCCGGCGTGGTTGAACAGCACATCCGCCGGGCCAAATTCAGCCAGCCCGCGCGCAACGGCTTCACGCACCTGGGCGGCTTGCGATACATCGGCACCCACCCCAAGCGCTTGACCGCCATCGGCAATGATTTGCGTCGCGAGATTGACGGCGGCGTCGCCATTCAAGTCGATAATGACTACCTTGGCCCCTTCCGCCGCGAACAGCCGGCTTGCCGCAGCGCCGCATCCACCGGCGCCGCCGGTGATAATGGCCACTTTACCGGCCAGACGGCCCTTGCCTTGCAATTGTTTGACTGTACTCATTGCGGATTTCCTTCACGGCCGCCACTCACGGCGAATGCTTCTTCAGGTGACAACACCAGGCGATGACGACGGTAGAAAGCAAAATAGGCCATCCCGACCAGGCACCAGCAGGCAGCAGCAAGTGCGGCCCATTTGTACAGAGGATCGAGAAACTGATAAATCAGCGTCGCCAATGCAATCACGATCACCGCTACCGCACCGAATGTCCCGTAAGGACTGCGATAAGGCCGGTGCAAACTGGCAAAGGAGCGCTTCAAACGAATATAGGCGACGCTTTGCAAGATGTAGGAAATCATTCCGGCGAACACGATCATGCTCACCAGGATCCCGCCCATCAACGGGTTGTTATCCTTGCCGAAGGTGAACCAGCACAGCATCAGGATACTCAATGCAGCCGCAGCCCCGGTGGCCAAAGCAATGTTCGGGGTATTGCGGGTCGGGTGCGTCACCGACAGCCCTGTCGGGAGGTAACCGGCGCGAGACAACGAATAGATATTGCGTCCCGCGGCAAAGCTTCCCGCCAGGAACGACGCCGCCAGACCCAGCACTGCCACCGCTGACAACAGCTTGCTCGCGGTGTGCCCGAACAGCCCCCTGAAGCCATCGAGCAACGGCTCTGACGAAGTGCTCATGAAAAAGCTGCCGCCGCCGATCGATGCACTGAAAAACAACACGCCCAGCGCCAGTACCGCAAGAATCACAGTGCCCCAGACCAATGCCAGCGGCAAATGGCGGGTCGGGTTGTGCGACTCCTCGGCAGTCAGCGGCAATTGCTCAATGGCCAGGAACATGTAAACGGCGAACGGCAACGCAAGCATGACGCCTGTAAGGCCAAACGGCAGCCATGGCCCGTTACCGCCCTCCAATTCAATCGGCTTTCCAGCTGCGTCAGTTGCAAGGTTCAAGGCCTTGCAGGCGAAATCCATATGCGGGTAAGCCGCGATAAAGAACACCACCAACACCGATACTGCCGCCAGCGTGATGAGCACGACAGCGCGCATCGACACCCCCAGGCCCCGGTTCGACAACAGCAACATGCAGGCATACCCGACCACCCACCAGACAGGTTGCCACTCGGGTCCGGTACCGAAAATGGCAGTCAGATAGGCGCCCATGAAAAACATGTTGCCGGCCGGGGCCAGAATGAATTCGATGTTCTCCGCAAGCCCGGTGCTGAATCCGCCCCAAGGCCCCATCGTGGTACGAGCAAAGGAGTAGGCACCACCAGTGTGCGGCAGCGCAGCCGCCATTTCACCGATTGACGAGCAGAGAAACAGGTACATCACGGCGATGATCAGCAAGGCTAAAGCCATGCCACCGAAGCCTTGTGCCAAGCCCAGGTTCCAACCGGAGTACTGACCCGCCACCACCGCCCCGACGCCAAGAATCAGCAAGGTGAAAAAGCCTGCATGACGTTGCAGGCGACGTTGTTCAAAGTAACCGCTTTCCACACTTTGATAGCTGATCCCTGACGGGGTAAAGGCCGCCGTCGGCGCTGATGTTATCGGTCTGTCCACGCGGTGATCCTCCAATGTCTCGTTCAGGGCAAATTCCCCGAACGTCATCTTCGGATGCACAACGTCAACTGCCTATGTCTCCAAAGGGACATGTCGACAGGGCATGAACCGCATCAATGCTGCTGACGACGCTCCAGGCTCTTGATGTACTGCATCGCCACCAGTAGCAGGATCGACAGGACAATCATCAAGGTCGATACCGCGGCCACGGTCGGATCGATCTGATCGCGGATATTGGCGAACATCCGGCGGGGCAGCGTGGAGCTTTCGCCGCCGACAATGAACAGCGCAATGACCACCTCATCGAATGACGCGATGAAGGCAAACAGCGCGCCGGAACAGATCGATAGTCGCAGCTGCGGCAGCGTCACCGTCAGAAAGGCCCAGGGACGTGAAGCACCCAGGCTGCGTGCGGCCATTTCCTGATTCATGTCGAACCCCTGAAGACCATTGCCCACCGCAATCAGCACAAAAGGTATCGCCAGCACACTATGCGCCAGCACCAGGCCGGTGATGGAATTGTTCAGACCTGTACGCGAATAGACAAAAAACACACCCACCGCCACCAGAATGATTGGCACCAGCATCGGCAGCATCATCAGGCTATTGACCAGCTTCGCCGCGCCACCGCGTACTTGCGACAGGCCATAGGCTGCCAGCGTCCCCAATACCGTAGCGATGCAGGTCGACATCACCGCCACTTTCACCGTGACCCAGGTCGCCATCATCCATTCCGGCGATCCCAGATAAGCCTCGTACCACCGCAGGCTCCACTCCCGTGGCGGAAACTCCAGGTACTGCGAGGCGGAAAACGACATCGGGATCACAATCAGGCATGGAATGATCAAGAACAACAGGATCAACCCGACCAGGACGTATAACCAGAGCCGGTGTGCATGGGTAATCTGCGTCGGCGTCACCGCTTGATTGAGCTTGAACATCAGCCGTTCCTCCCTTGTTCGTTGAGCCCGAACAGTTTGCGCATGCCCCAGAGGATCAACACCGTGGCGACCAGCAAGGCCACTCCCAGTGCACTCGCGGCGCCCCAGTTACCGTACAGGGCAATGGTGTCGCTGATCTTCATCGACCACATCGACACCTTGCCACCGCCCAACAATGCCGGTGTCAGGTAAAAGCCCAGGCAAATCACAAAGACCAGCGTGATACCCGAAGCCAGTCCAGGCAGCGACAATCGCAGAAAGACCTGACGAAACGCCTGGGCCGGTGTGGCGCCACAATTGGCCGCTGCCGACATCAACAACGGATCAATGTTTTTCATCTTGTCGTAGAGCGGCAGCACCATGAACGGCAACATGACGTGGACCATGCCGATGACGGTTCCGAAGAAGTTGTTCACCAGCGCCAGTGGCTCATGGATCAGGCCCAGATCGAGCAACCAGTTATTGATGATCCCCTGGCGCTGCAACAACACCAACCAGGCGTAGGTACGAACCAGAATCGAAGTCCAGAACGGCAGCAATACGAAAGCCATGCAGATCTGGCTGGCGCGTTCGGGCAGTTGCGACAGCAGGTACGCCAGTGGATATCCCAGCAGCACGCAAATCAGCGTGACGCAGAACGCCATCTGAAAGGTAATGATGAAGCTGCTCAGGTACACAGGTCTTAGCAAACGCAGGTAATTGTCCAGGGTCAGCGCACCGCTGCTGTCGAAGGCCGACAACCAGAACAGCCACCCCAAGGGCACCGCCAACACCACGAACACCAGAATGAAGCCCGGCAACGTCAGGGAAAGCAGCGCCCAGCGTTCCTTGAGTTCGGCCATCGCCAGGCGATGGACCATCGGGTCTTCGCCTCCGATGGTAGCGCCGTCGGTGCGAGCGGAAAGACTGACTTGTTTCATGGGCGTGACCCTCTGGAGCTTTTGACGAGGGGGAAGATCGGCATTCATGCGCCCTCCGTCACCAGCAAGGTGTCCTCGGCATGCAGCCATAGCTGAGCCGCAGCACCGGGTGTCGGTACCGCGACATCACGAAAGCCCTTTTGATGGCGAGCCGTGAGCTCGCTACCGTCAGGTAACACCAGACCGACGTGATAACTGTCGCCCTGATACACCACGTCGCGTGCTACCGCATCGATCCGGTTCATCGCGCTGGCATCCGCCGGAGCCTGCCATTGCAGGCGCTCAGGTCGCACCATGAGCACTCGGCGCTGCGAATGTCTGAGCGCCGTGCCCAACGGCAGTTTCAGCGCCCGTCCCTGGAACAGGACGGCATCGCCACTCTCCTCCACGGGAAAAAAACAACTCTCGCCAATGAAACCCGCGACAAAACGATCAAGGGGGCGCTCGTAGAGTGCGTCCGGGGTATCCAGTTGCGCCAGTTTGCCCTTGTTCAACACCGCAATGCGATGGGAGAGCGTCAATGCTTCCTTCTGGTCGTGGGTGACATAAATCGTGGTCATCCCCAATCGGGCATGCAGGCGCTTGAGCTCAAGTTGCATGTGCTCGCGCAGGTTCTTGTCGAGTGCTGAAAGCGGCTCGTCCATCAGCATGATTTTCGGCTCGAACACCATGGCCCTGGCTAGCGCGACACGCTGACGCTGACCACCTGAAAGCTGATGAATGCCGCGCTCACCGAGATGGTCCATCTGCACCATTTCCAGGGAGGCCTTGACCCGACGGGTTCGCTCCGCACCGCTGACCTTGCGCAAACGCAAGGGATAAGCAACGTTTTCTGCAACGGTCATATGCGGGAACAGCGCATAGTTCTGAAACACCATGCCGATATCCCGTTTATGTGGCGGACAATCCAAAAACTCTACGCCATCGACCTTGATGCTTCCCGAGTCCGGGCGAATGAAGCCGGCCAGCACATTGAGCAAGGTCGTTTTCCCCGACCCTGAAGGGCCGAGAAGGGTAAGAAACTCACCAGGGTTGACGTCCAGGGATACATGATCGATCGCAGTAAATGATCCGTAACCTTTATAGACATCCCGAATCGCAATATTGCCTTGCATAACTCCGACCTCCAAAAAAACCAATTACCGTGCGATCAACTCTTTGTAGTCTTCCTGAACATCTGTGACATGGTCGCCCCACCAGCGAGGGTCCATCAGCGCCTGCTTGGCTCTGTTGTCGGGCGACATGTTGGAGCTGTTCAGTGCATCGGCCGGAACACCAGGTTGATCGAAAGCCAGGCTATTGGTCGGGCCGTAGTAGCCCATCATGGTCGGAATTCGGGCCTGAATCGGCGCAGATACGGAATTGGCAATCAGCTTCTGCGCCCCCGGCGCATTCCCGGCGCCCTTGAGGATGGCCATGCAGCCATAACCGAGCAGGCCATCTTCATAGGTATAGGCCACCGGTGCTTTGTCTTTCACCACAGAATCGACACGGCTGCTCCAGATCGCGATCAGATCGACCTCGCCATCCTTGATCAGTTGCGCGGATTGAGCACCGGAGGTCCACCAGACAACGACGTAAGGTTTGATCTTTTCCAGCGAAGCGAGGCCACGCTTGATATCCAGGGGATAGAGTTGATCGCGCGGCACGCCATCGGCCAGCAAGGCCACTTCAAGCATTTCATCCGGTGCGACGGAAAGCGCACGACGACCTGGAAACTTCTTCACGTCCCAAAACTCTTTCCAGTTCTTCGGGCCGACCTTGAATTTGTCGGTGCGCCAGCCCATGACCACTGAATAGCTGTTGGTAGCGATCCAGTTCTTGTCCCGCGCCAGTTCAGGTATGCCTTTGGCATCGATCACGGAGTAGTCCAAGGGTTCGAGCATCCCCTGCTTGGACAATGCCGCACAGTCATTGGCGCCGATATGAATGGCATCCCAGGCGGGTTTGCCAGATTGCACTTGCAGTCGTACAGCCGGTTGTCCGTCATGCGACTCGGTCCGCAGCTTCAACCCAGCCTTCTCTGCCGCTGGCTTCCACAGCGTTGCAATCAATGCATCCTGCAGACCACCACCATAGCCTGCGACGGTCACTGTAGACGGATCGGCCGCCCAAACCTGCGGAGCGATCAACGCTGCGCCCGCAACCGCCAACACATGTCGCCTTACTGCTGAAAACTTCAGGGTGTCGAACATTTTCCATCTCCTGTTTCTAGCGCCCGCTGAGCGCTGACTTGTTATTAGGCAGAGATAAAGATCAAACCTTAGCGCAGCTTTCCATCAGCTCGACCGTGTCCCCGGTCGTTGCTCATCTTCCGTTTGAAGCACCAGAAGATAGTTGACAACATGAACCACATGATTCACATTGTCAACCATATTGAAGCCACCCCATCAACAACAATTGCACCCACGACGCAAGTCGCACGACCCGAACGGAGTACCGCCATGTCACGCTCATTACACGCCAGCGACATCGCTTTTCACATCCACAGCCAGACCAACCTGGCCAACCACGAAAAGGTCGGTCCGACCGTGATGGTCCGTGGTGAGGGCATCTACACCTGGGATGACCAAGGCAAGCAGTATCTGGACGCCATGTCGGGCATGTGGAGTGCCGCGCTGGGTTATAGCGAGACGCGCCTGGAAGAAGCCGCGTTGCGGCAAATGAAGCAACTGCCCTATCACCAGAACTTTGCGCACCGCTCGACCGAACCAGCGATCCAGTTGGCAGAACGCTTGATCTCGCTGGCACCGGTGCCAATGTCCAAAGTGTTGTTCGCTTGTTCAGGTTCTGAAGCCAACGACACCGCGATCAAACTGGTCTGGTACTACTGGAGCGCCATTGGCCAGCCACAACGTCGCAAAATCATCAGCCGTAATCGCGCTTATCACGGCACAACCATTGCCAGTGCCAGCCTCACCGGCCTTGCACACTTGCACCAGGACTTCGGCCTGCCGCTGCCCGGTTTCCTGCATGTCACCTGCCCCCACTACTACCGCGAGGGTCTGCCGGGTGAAAGCGAAGAAGCGTTCTCCACCCGCCTGGCAGCAGAGCTGGAAACCCTGATTGAGCGCGAAGGTGCCGATACGATTGGCGCATTTTTCGCCGAACCGCTGATGGGCACCGGAGGCGTGATCACCCCGCCCGCCGGCTATTTCGAAAAAATCCAACAGGTTCTCAAGCGCCACGACATCTTGCTGGTCGCCGACGAAGTCATCTGTGGCTTCGGTCGTACCGGCAATTGGTGGGGTTCGCAAACCTTCGGCCTGCAGCCAGACATGATTACCTGCGCCAAGGCACTCTCGGCGTCCTATCTGCCGATTTCCGCACTGCTGATTTCCGAGCCGGTGTATCAGGCGATGAAAAGCCAGAGCGAGAAAATCGGCATCTTCGGTCACGGCTTTACCTATGGCGGCCATCCGGTCCCGGCGGCCGTTGCACTGGAATGTTTGAATATCTATGAAGAGCGCCAACTCCCGGCGCACGCCCAGCAAGTCGGTGCACGCCTGGGTGCAGGCCTGCGCAAACTGGCCGACCATCCGCTGGTGGGCGAAGTACGCGGTGCCGGCCTGATGTGGGGCGTCGAGGTGGTGGCAGACAAAGCCAGCAAGGCCGCGTTCCCCAAAGAGTGGAAAGTCGGCTTGAGCGTGTCTCAGCAAACCGAAGCCAATGGTGTGACTGCCCGTTCGCTGAACGACAGCGTGGTGTTCGCACCACCGTTGATCATCACTGACAGCGAAGTCGACCTGGTGCTTGCAGCCTTCTCCAAGGGGCTGGATGGCAGTCTGGCGTTATTGCGCGAGCAATCACGCTTCAACGGTTGAGCTCAGGTCTGCACTCCCGAACAATGAGAGGCTAATTCCTTTCCCCAGATAGCCTTTGGTGCCTTATGAAAAAAACCACAGCAGCCGCCGCTCGAGAACCTGAAATCACTACGGATATGCGCGACCTGTTCTCTGTTCAGCTGCAGCGTCTGGCCGGCCTGTCGAGTCGTATCGCAGCGATGACCATTCCTCAGCATTTCGCCATTACGGTGCTTGAGTGGCGGACTCTGGCGATTCTCGATTACCTCGGCCAGGCGCCGCTGGTTCAAGTCGCCAAGCATGCCAGCGTGTTGAAAAGCCAGATGAGCAGGATCGTCACCAACCTGACCAAGCGAGAGTTGATCGAGCGTCAACCTAATCCGGAGGACGGGCGTAGTGCACTGCTCTGCCTGAGTGCGGAAGGCAAGGAGATGGTCGACCGAATTCTCGATGATTCCAACGAGCGGAACGAACGCATGTTGAGCGGCCTGTCGACTAGCGAGCTCAAGCAACTGCGTGAACTGATGCATCGCGTCTACAACAACAGCCTCGAGTACTACGGCGAACTCAAGAAAAACAATCCGTACAACCTGAGTCCGGAGAATGATGATGAGGAATGAAGCATGTCGATCGACACCCGCCTGACCCGGTTACTCGGCATCCGCTACCCGATCATTCAGGCAGGCATGAGTTGGGCATCCAGTTGCGCCGCCCTGCCCGCCGCCGTGTCCAATGCCGGTGGCCTGGGAGTGATCGCCGCAGGACCGATGCGTCTGGCCGACCTTGCCCAAACGCTCCGCCAGGTGCGTGAGCTGACCGACAAACCCTACGCGGTGAACATCCCGCTGTACCGCAAGGGCGCCGACGAAGTACTGGACTTGCTGGTGGCCGAACAAGTACCGGTCATCATTGCCAGCCAAGGTTCGCCGAAAGCTCACTTGCAACGCTTCAAGGACTACGGAGCGACCTGGCTTCACGTCGTCGCATTTGTCGAACATGCACGCAAGGCCGCTGCGGCCGGGGTCGATGGGCTGGTCGTCGTTGGCAGTGAAGCCGGTGGACATCCGCCGGCCAATGAAGTGAGCACGCTGGTCAACGTGCGGCGCGTGTTGCAGGAAGTCGACTGCCCCCTCGTAGCCGGCGGCGGAGTCGCCGACGGATATGGCATTGCCGCGCTGCTCGCCCTGGGTGCGGACGCCGTGCAGTTAGGCACACGCTTCATGCTGTCGGAGGAAGCATTCCTGCATCCCGCCTACAAGCAAAAAGTACTAGACGCCGACATCGACGACACCGTCCTGGTCGGTCGCGGCGCACTGCCGGTGCGCAGCGTGCGCAATGCCTTTACCGAACGCGTTGAACAGGCCGAGCGCGACGGCATGCCACAGGCTGCCCCCGACGCCTATGCCTCATTGCTGGCCTCGGCCAGTTTGAAACAAGCCTCATTCGACGGCGATGTCAGCAACGGCAAAGTCGAAGCCGGACAAAGTGCCGGGCTGATCCATCAACTGCTGCCCGCCGCAGCAATCATGCAATCACTCGTCGAAGAACTCGAACAGGCCCTCGCCCGCCTGCGCGCCATGCAGCCCTGACAGGAGCACTTTATATGACCGAACATCAGGTCGTTTTGCGTGAAACCCGGGATGGCGTACAGACGCTGACGCTCAACCGCCCGGACAAACTCAATGCCTTGAACTTCGCACTCACCGAGGGATTGGTCCAGGCCCTGAAGGATGCCGATGCCGACCCGTCTGTTCGAGTGGTGATCGTCACCGGTGCCGGCCGTGGTTTCTGTGCGGGGGCCGACACCCGAGAGTTCGAGGTGCTGACCCCGGACAATCAATCGCTGGTGGAACGTCGCGCTGCGCTGACCACCGAACTGCAAGGGCTGGTCAAGCAGATGAGTAAACCGGTGATCGCCGCCGTCAACGGTTACGCCATGGGTGGCGGTAGCGGGCTCGCCTTGTCTTGCGATCTGGCGCTGGCTGGCGAAAGCGCTCGGTTCGGTTATCCAGAGGTCAAGCACGGGATCGTCGCCGCAATTGTCATGGCCGGGCTGGTTGAACATGTCGGGCGTAAGGCTGCTTTTGATCTGGTCGCCACCGGTCGCACTCTGGATGCTCAGGAAGCTCGGCAACTGGGCATGATCAACCGGGTTGTGGCCGACGCCGACCTGCCTGGCGAGGCGCTAGCGTTGGCTCAGCAGATCGCCAGTCATCCGCTGCAGGCAATGCAGGCCACCAAGAGCATCTTCCACCGGGTCACCGAACTGCCCTTCAGCGAAGGTCTGAAGATCGGTCAGCAATTGAATGCCCAGATGCGTGCCTTTCGCCAAACGGAGGCGCCAGCATGAAACCCTTGGAAGGTGTAACGGTTGTGGAGTTGGCGCGCGTCCTGGCTTGCCCCTTTGCCGGGATGATTCTCGCTGAACTTGGCGCCCGGGTGATCAAGGTCGAACAACCCGTCGATGGTGACGAGACCCGAGGCTATGAGCCTTTTGTGCGTCAGGCTGACGACAACGTTGATTACCTCGACGAGGATGCACAGGCCGAAGCGCTGGGGCGTGAACGCAGTGCCTATTTCTATGCTTTCAATCGCAGTAAAGAATCGATCACGGTCAATCTGCGCACAATCGAAGGCCAGGAAATAGTCCGCAAACTGGCCGGCGAAGCCGACGTGATCCTGGAGAATTTCCCGGTCGGTACACTCAAGCGATACGGCCTGGACTGGCCAGTGCTCAAAGCACTCAACCCGCGCCTGCTTTACGTCTCCTGCACCGGGTTTGGCCAGACTGGACCATATGCCAGTCGCAAGGGTTACGACACCGTGTTTCAGGCCATGAGCGGAATCATGAGTCTCACCGGCGAGAAAGATGGCGGCCCGGTGAAACCCGGAATTCCGGTCTCAGACCTCAGCTCCGGGTTGTGGATCGCACTGGGCATCGTGTCCATGCTTCAGGGCAGGCAAAAAGAAGGCACGGGCGCCTACCTTGATTTCTCCATGCTGGACGGCCAAATCAGTCTGCTGGCCTTGGCGGCCGCCCGTTACTTTGCGCTGGATGAAGTGCCTGAGCGTCTCGGCACCGAGCACCCTGGCCGTGTCCCGTCGGCCAGTTTCCGATGTGCCGATGGCGGTTATGTACACATTACCGGGGCCGATCAGCACTGGCATCCACTCTGCGCTCTGCTTGGTCTGGAATCGTTGGGATCTGATCCGCGCCTGCAACACAACAGTGGCCGTGTATTGCACCGCGATGAAGTGATGGCGATGTTGACGGACGCCATCGCCCTGCTGACCCGAGATCAACTCTGCGCTGCCTGTGACGCGGCGGGTGTACCTGCCGGGCCGCTGAAAACCCTGGACGAGGTAGTCGTCGACCCGCACTTGCGTGCACGCGGTGTGTTTGCCGACTTCGAACATCCTGAGAGCGGGCGCTTCCCGGCCATTCAGTTGCCATTTCAGTTCAATGGTTACGACAACCCCACGGCAAACCGCCCGCCTTTGCTGGGCGAACACACCGACAAAGTGCTGCAAGACCTTGGCTACAACTCGCAAGACATCAACGCCTTGCATCGCTCCGGAGCGGTATAAAAATGACTCAGCCCGATCTGACCACAGTTGCCTGCCTCACGGTGGCGCAAAACATCGCCACCCTGACCCTCAATCGCCCGCAGGCACGCAACGCCTTGAACACTCAACTGTGCCTTGAATTGCACCTGGCTATCCGGGAAGTCAACAAGCGCACCGATATTCACGTGCTGCTGGTGCGCGCCAATGGACCCGTGTTCTGTGCCGGTGCCGACCTCAAGGAACGCAAGGACATGGATGAAGACCAGATCCGCGCTCGACGCATCAAGGCCTTCGCCCTGTATGCCGCACTGGAAGACCTGACGATACCGGTGATTGCGGTAGTCCAGGGCCCGGCTGTGGGCTCCGGCTGCGAAATTGCCAGCGCCTGCGACTTCATCGTCGCCAGTGACCAAGCCAGCTTCCGCTACCCGGAGGCACGCTGGGGCACCGTCGGCGCCACACAACGGCTGCCACGCATCGTTGGCAGGCGCATCGCAAAAGAACTGATGTTCACCGGGCGTGAAGTCAGTGCCGAGGAAGCCAAGTCCATTGGCCTGGTCAATCAGGTGCTGCCTCACGCTGAGTTCGACAACTATGTCCATAGCTTGGCACGGGAGATCGCCTCGGCTCCCACTCATGCCATCCGCAGTGCCAAACGCACCATCGACAAGGGCGCCGATGACAGTCGCTTTGGCGCCCTGGCCCACGAGATCCTCGCCATCGAGGACAACCTGACCGAAGGCACCTGGCGTGCCGGCATGACATCTTTCGTCTGAGGAATCCCCATGACTGTATCGACTTCCCCGCTGCCCGGTCCCCTTTGGACAGTATTGAGTGACGTTGCCCGGCACTACCCCGACAACGACGCCTTGATTGCCGAAGACGGCCGCATGAGTTATCGCCAGCTTCTTGAGCAGGTAGATAACACGGCTCGCGCCATGCTCGGGCTGGGCCTGCAACGAGGCGAGCATATCGGCCTGCTGATGGGCAACTCCGTGCAATGGGCGGTGCTCTGGTACGCAGCGGCTTCGCTCGGTCTGGTGTGCGTACCGTTCAACACGCGCTTTCGCAGTGAGGAGCTCAGCTACGGCCTGGACCACGAAGATGTTCGCGCACTGTTCTGCGTTGATACCTTCCTCGACAAGATTGACTTCGTCGGCATGCTCGGGGATGTCGAACCGGCGATAAACACCACGCTGCCGGGGAACAATCTGCCGCTCTTGCAGCATCTGGTGGTATTTGGTCAACGCGTACCCCAAGCAGGATTGAGCGAGGCCGGCTTCCTTCAACTCGGCGCCGATGTCCAGCCCGCTGAATTGGCGGCAGCACGCACGCAGGTCGATCCCGACGATACGTTGTTGATCCAGTTCACCTCGGGAACCACCGCTTTTCCGAAAGGGGTCATGCTCAGCCATGCCTCGATGCTCGGGATTGCCAAATGTGTGGCCGTTCGCATGGGCGTGCGCCCGGAGGATCGCTACTTCAGTCCACGGCCGTTCTATCATGTGGCCGGCAGCACCATGTCATTGTTGGTCGCGCTGGTTCACGGCGCCACCCTGGTCACCGCCGCGACGTTCGATCCGGCTCAGGCACTGGCGATCATGGAGCGCGAGCGGTGCACCTTGACCTCGGGCAACGACACCATGTTTCTGATGATGCTGGCCGAGTCCGGCTTCGGCACCCATCGTCTGTGCCTTCGCGGCGGCTGGGCGGCTGCCAGCCCGCAGATCCTCCATGACGTCGTCGAGAAGATGGGCGCGAAGGACATTTGCAATGCGTACGGCCTCTCGGAAGCTTCACCGAATCTGGTCTTTTCCGATTACCGTGAACCTCTGGATTTGCGTCTCAATGGTTCCATGACCACCCACAACGGTCTGGACATTCAGGTTCGAGACCCCGTAAGCGGTCAACCAGTGCCGCCAGACCAACCGGGTGAAATTTGCGCGCGCGGCTGGAGCCTGATGAAGGGCTACTACAAGCTGCCCGACCAGACAGCCGCCACCTTGCGCGAGGGCTGGCTGCATACCGGAGACCTTGGCACGCTGTCGGCGGACGGACGCTTGCAGTTCATCGGTCGACTCAAGGATATGTTCCGCGTCGGTGGCGAGAATGTTTCGCCACTGGAAGTCGAACAGGTGCTGCTCAAACACCCCGCTATCGAGTTAGCCCAAGTGATCGGCGTGCCCGACCCGCGACTGGGAGAAGTCCCTGCGGCCTATGTCACCCTCAAGCAGGGTGCCGTCGCCAGCAGCGAAGACTTGATCGCTTTCTGCAAAGCACGCTGTGCCAACTTCAAGGTGCCGCGCTACCTGTGCATTGTCGAAGACTTCGAAAGCATCGGCATGACCGGATCGAGCAAGATCCAGAAAAACCGATTGCGCGACTTTGCCATTCGCCAACTTGGGCTTACCTGAGTACGGCAGACCCTGAAAAGTGTTACCGATCGAGCAGCTTAAATGTTACCAGCCTGGACGCCCGCAAATGGAAAGTGTGGATCGTGCCAGGCCACCCCGAGTCCCCGCTATGCAGTGCCCGAATTGGGTGCAATAACACCCATAGTCAGTAGATCCCGGGGCAGCTTTCGCCCGCCATTGGCGGGCGTCACAGCCTGATCAGGGTTTTTCCCTGAAGCTGTCGCCATAAACAGGACAATTTGCCTGGAGCCTGCGCAGGAAGCTCGATTCGCGGCGTTCATGGCCTGGTTTATGCCTTCATTTCAAGAATGCGTGTATTGCGTCTGCACACTTGCATCAGCAATAACCACCCGGCCACATCCAGACAGAACAACAACAGTTCTGCATGAGGAGAACCCAGCATGATCCCCGGCATGAATGAAATGGCAAACCTGGTCGGCGGAATTGGCAACAACCATTTTTCGCAGGATTTCTTCAGTTTTTGCCACGACCAATTGAACGTGGACCAGTGCACCGTATTCAGCTTCGATCAACGGGGTAATCCTCACTGCCTCGTTGCCGAGGCGCTGCACAGCCAGGCCCGCAACGTGACTCGCACCCTCGCACAGGAATATACGGAGGGAGCCTTTCGGCGCGATCCGAATATCACCTTGGGGCAAACCGCCTTGACCCCGAATCAGCCGTTGCTGGTACGTTGCGTTTCACCCGCACATATCCGCGACCAGGGCTACCGTCGGCGCTTTTATCACGACGCACTGGTGCGCCAGGAACTCGCCTTGGTGACGTCAGTCGGTGACCGCACGCTTTACTGCAGTTTTTACCGCAGTGATGAGCAAAGAGACTTTGTTCATGAGGACAGTCTGCGGCTCGAGTATCTGGGCGGCTTCCTCGCGCAGACGTTGAGCAAGCACACGCAAATGCTAGAGCTCAGGCACCGCGAGGAAACACCAGAAACAAAACCGGCAGAATTGAGCCTGGAACGCAGGGAAAGAATGTATGAAGAGTTACGCAACACGTTGCTCAAGGCCGCTGGAGGCCTGACCCAACGCGAAGCGCAGATCTGCGCGTCCATCGCGCTGGGATATACCACCATGGGTATCGGTTTGAATCTCGGGATCTCAATAAATACCGTGGCGACCCATCGTAAGCGGGCCTATGCCAAGCTTGGCATTTCCTGCCAGAACGAACTGTTCGCTCGTTATTACGACAACATGGATGGATCACGGAACCTGAACTGATCAAAGAATCAGTGCCCGCCGTCATCAGCGGGCACTGCCATCGCATCTCCCATCAAGCGAATGTACAAACCTCATCGAAAGACAGACGCGGCAAGCGTTGATGCAACTTGCTTGCATCGCCGTATCCAAGGTTGCAAAGGAAATTGCTGCGCACTGTACTACCAGCAAAAAATGCCTCATCTACTGCCTGACTATCGAATCCCGACATCGGCCCGCAATCCAGTCCCAACCCACGGGCAGCCAGCATCAACCAGGCCGCTTGCAGGGAACTGTTGCGCAAAGCGCACTCTTCACTCGCCACGGGGTCGTTGCGAAACATATCGCGCACATCCGCATGCGGGAACAACCTGGGTAACTGCTGCCAGAAGTCCATGTCAAAGCCGATAATCACGGTCACTGGTGCACTCAGCACTTTTTCGACGTTGCCTGGGCTCAAACATGGTTGCAAGCGCTGCTTGCCAGCATCACTGGTAACGAACACCAACCTTGCGGGCATGCAATTAACTGAGGTCGGCGCAAACTGAGCCAACGCCCACAGTTCTTCGAGGAGCGACTGGCTGACAGGGCGCGCGTGCCAACCATTGTGGCTGCGCCCTTCACGAAACAGTAGATCGAGACTGGCGTCATCGAGGCTCGACAAACGTCGGCGAAGGTCATTCGCCATTTCCAGCGTTGAATTCATGGAAGCACTCACACTTGAGACAGACGAAAAATGACCAGCATCCGTAAATGCTGGTCGGCAGTGGCTTACCAGGGGTTGGCAACAAACGCGCGATCGAGCACTTCGACCACTTCGTCGACGTGTTCTTTAGTGAAGGTCAGCGGTGGCGAAATGATCAATTTGTTGACGATGGTGCGAATCATCACGCCATTGCTCACACAAGCCTCAGAGATGGCCAACGGATACGCATCAGCGGGGCCGAACGGTTCCTTGGTCGCACGATCCTTGACCAGTTCGACCGCCAGCATCAACCCTTTGCCTCGCACATCGCCGATGGCCCGGTGTTTCTCTTTCAGCGTCAGCAGCTTCTGCAGGAAATAGTCGCCAACCACTCGCGCGTTTTCTGCGAGATTTTCATCCAGCACAATATCGATCGCAGCGAGCGCTGCAGCGCATGAAACGGGGTGCCCGGAGTAGGTGTAGCCATGCATGTAAACCGAGGTAAAACCGGCATCTCGCTCCCAGGCCTGGGCGACACGTGAATTGACCAGGGTTGCGCTCAGTGGCACGTAACCGCTGCTGATGCCCTTGGCCAGGCACATGATGTCCGGTTTGACGCCCCAACCACGGGAGCCGAACAACGAACCGCTGCGACCAAGGCCGGTAATCACCTCGTCAGCGATCAGCAGAATGTCGTACTTGTCGCAAATCTGGCGCAAGCGCGGCCAATAGGACGCAGGGGGCACGATGACGCCGCCGGCACCCTGGACCGGTTCGGCGATCAACGCGGCAATGGTGCCGGGGGCCTGCATTTCGATTTGCCGTTCGAGGATCTGCGCGCAGATCTCAGCAAGCTCCTCTGGATCGTTGGTGAAGGGGTTGCGGTACAGGTGTGGTGATTCAACCTGAAAAAAACCCGGCATCAAGGGTTCGTAGCTGCTTTTCCAGGCATTGCCACCACACGCAGACATGCCGCCAAAATTAAGGCCGTGATAGCCGTTGTACAGCGAGATGAATTTGACCTTGTCGGGTTGTCCTTCGAGTTTCCAGTACTGTCGCGCGATCTTCAGTGCGCTTTCCACTGCATCGGAGCCACCCAGGCCAAACGATGCCTTGACCATGCCTTCCTCGGCGGCCACTTCCGTCAACTTCTGCGACAGTGCAATGGCCGGTGCGTTGGTGCTGCCCGGGAACAACGAATAGTAGGCCAGCTCCTCCATCTGCCTGGTCACTGCGTCAATGATTTCGCGACGACCATACCCGGCATTGACGCACCACAACCCACCCTGACAGTCGATGAAACGGCGCCCGTCGATGTCGGTAATGTGTACGCCCTTACCGGACTGGATAATCAACGGCCGGTTTTCATGCAGTGCTTTCGGATCTTGCATCGGGTGCATCAAGTGCACGGTGTTGTGTTCTTTGAGCCAGGCATTGTTGTTACTGTTCATGCTGCCACTCCAGGTCATTCATTTGGGAGAGGACACACAGCCGTGTGTGTTCCTTGATCCTGAATCTAGGGTCTGATGCCTTCTGTGTATCTACCCTCAAGGGGTGAGCCATCAGCCAAAAAAGCTCTGTTTCAGACGCCAAGCGCATGGCAATCCTGCAGGTGCCAGCCGATCCTCACGCGGTGACCCGGCAAGGTGGGAACCAGCCCTTGAACATTGGGAATCTTGATGATGAAGTCATCGTGCCCACAGAACCTGACGCGGGTACGCAGATGGTCACCGTGGTAGATCACTTCGCAAACGTCTGCCTCAAAGTTGTTGCTCAGTTCAATCCCCGGCTCGAGAAAGCTGACCCGCTCTGGACGCAGCGCCAGGCAACAACGCTGCCCGGTCTTCAGTCCGGGTGAGCTCATGGCGTTGATCTGTTGACCGGTATCCATGGCAATGACGCAGCGCTCGCCATGCATGCTCTGAACGATGCCCTTGAGTTGATTGTTCTCGCCGATGAACTGCGCAACGAAGGCGTTCGCGGGGCGTTCGTAAAGATCGCCCGGACTGGCCAGTTGCTGGATCACACCATCGTTGAAGACCGCCACTCGATCAGACATGGTCAATGCCTCGCCCTGATCGTGTGTGACATAGACCATGGTGATGCCCAGTTGGCTGTGCAATCGCTTGATTTCATATTGCATCTGTTCGCGCAGTTGTTTGTCCAACGCTCCCAGCGGCTCATCCATCAGCACCAGCTTGGGCTCGAAGATCAATGCACGTGCCACTGCTACCCGCTGTTGCTGACCACCGGAGAGCTGAGCCGGCTTACGTGTCGCCAGGTGCTGCAGGTGCACCATCTCCAGGGCACGCCCTACCCGGCTGCGAATTTCGGCCTTATCCAGACGCTGGACCTGCAAGGGAAACGCCAGGTTGTCGGCGATGCTCATGTGCGGGAACAAGGCATAGTTCTGGAACACCATGCCGATGTTGCGTTTATGCGTCGCTATACGGCTGATCGGTTGACCATCCAGATAGATCTCCCCTTCGCTGGCGGTTTCAAAACCGGCAAGCATCATCAGGCAGGTGGTTTTACCTGAGCCCGAGGGACCGAGCAGCGTCATGAACTCGCCTTCGCGGATATTCAGATTGAGATTCTTGACCACCAGGTTTTGGCCGTCATAGCTTTTTTTCACGCCAGCGAACCTGACGTAGGTATCATTATTCTTCGACATGAGATCACACGCTCTCGGGTGAATTGCAGGGTGGCCGCGAACCTGTCGCAACCAGAATCAAGCCTTGGAAACCGCACTGTCCCCCGCCATGCGCACGGCATAGCGTTGCAACCAGCCAAGGGTCAGCAGAAAGAGGGTCGACAACAGCGTGAGCAGGAACGCCACGGCGGTGATAGATGGGCTGAGGTTTTCGCGCACGCCGGAAAACATCTCTCGGGGCAAAGTGCGCTGCTCCGGTCCCGACAGCAGCAATGACACCACCACCTCATCGAACGAAGTGGCAAAGGCGAACACCGCACCGCTGGCCACGCCTGGAAGAATCAGCGGCAAGGTGATTCGGTAAAACGTACGGATCGGACCGGCGCCGAGGCTCGCTGCCGCCCGCAGCAAACCTCGATCAAGCCCTTGCAGCGTGGCGTTGACCGCGATCAGTACGAAAGGCGTCGCCAAGGCGGTATGCGCCAGCACCATACCGAGGTAAGTGCTGGCCAATCCGAGCGTGGAGAACAAAAAGTAGATGCCGACGGCCGTGATCACCGTGGGCACGATCATTGGCGACAACAGCACCGCCATCAACAGGGCCTTCATGCGAAAGTCCGCAAGATTGAGTCCCAGCGCAGCCAGCGTACCGAGCACCGTTGCCAGGCCCATACTGGCGACCCCGATCATCAAACTGTTCTTGAGTGCAAACAGCCATTGAGGCGAGTCAAACACCTGCTGATACCAGCGCAATGACAAGCCATCCAATGGATAGCTGAGAAAGCTGCCACCGTTGAAAGACAACGGAATGATCACCAGGATGGGCGCCATCAGAAACACCAGCACCACCCACGCTGCGCAGCGGTTGAAATAGCGCCAAAACAGAGTGCTTTGCATACGTTCTCCTAACGACCGATTCGCTGTACGCCAACCAGGCCGACATAAACCCGATAAAGCACCAGCGTTGCGATGAGCAGGACCATGCCCAACCCCGCCGCCAAGCCCCAATTGATGGTGCCGCTGGTGTAAAAGGCGATGTAGTAACTGATCAATTGATCATTCGGACCGCCAATCAACACAGGTGTGATGTAGTAGCCAAGGGCAAGAATGAACACCAGCAACGAACCCGCTGCGATACCCGGCAGCAATTGCGGCAAGTACACCCTGCGATAAGCCATGACCGGGCCGGCGCCGAGCGACACTGCCGCGCGCATTTGTGCAGCTGGGACCGCGCGCATGGCGCCATACAGTGGCAGGATCATGTAGGGCAACAAGACATGACTGAGCGCCACCAGAACGCCGGTGCGGTTGTAAAGCATGTGCAGCGGATTCTCGATCACACCCAGGGTTTGCAGAAGATTGTTGATCAGGCCATTGCCCTGCAGCACAACCACCCACGCCATGGTTCGGACCAGTACCGAGGTCCAGAAAGGCAGGAGCACCAGCAACATGATGATCGCGCCCATGCGCGGTGGTGCAGAGGCCATGTATTGCGCCACCGGGAACGCCAGCAACAACGTGATCAAGGTCACGGATAACGAAATACCGAACGTGCGCGCGAGAATGTCCAGATAGTTCGATTGCTCCGCGTCAACCCGGGCAATCTGGCCTTGCGTGTCGCGCTTAAGGTCCAGTGCCGTCAGCAAATAAAGGCTGGTGACCGGCCCACGGGCACGCTCGATGGCAGTCCAGGGCTCCAATTGGCTCCATTGCGGATCGGCCGCCAGCAAACGCTGCTGGCCGTTGCCGCTGCCCGCCTGGACAGTCGACAACTTGCGCGCGCTATTGCTGATCAGGTTTCGCAACCCCGGCGTGTCATAGTTGAGACGCCGCGCGATAGTGCCGACCGTTTTGTCCTCCTGGGCCTGACGCAAATCAGCCACCAGCGCTTCATACGCTGCGTCAGAGGGCAAAGACCGCTGATCCCACGCCTGCAAGGCTGACAATGTGCGCGGCAGCAACGTGGCGGTTTCCCGGTCATCCACCGCCAGTTTGAGCATGCCGCTCAACGGCAGGATGAAAGTGCCCAACAGGAACAGGAACAACGGGGCGATCAGCAGCAATGCCATGCACTGGCGTCGGCGCAATTGAGGGCAGCTTTTGCGCAACGCCCAGGCGCCCGATTCGGCAGCGCCAGCCATCACCCCGGAGGTGGCATTGCGCGAGTTAACGACCGTCATTTCGCCGACCATGCAGAGAATCGCTCGGTGAGTGAGTCAATGTTTTCCAGCCAATACTCGGCATTGAAGGGAACAGACTTGGCCAGGGTCTCGGGCGAGCTCGGCAACTGGGCCTGAATATCGGCTGGAATCAACTGATTGGCGTCTTTATTCGCCACCCCATAGCGTATTTTCAGCGGGAATCGCGCCTGATTCTGGGCATCGCCAAAATATTTGAGGAAGCGGTACGCATCGTCCTGGTTCTTGCTGCCCTTGAGCAGCACCCAGGAATCGACCATGAAAATCCCGCCATTCCAGACCACTTTGAAGTTGCGCTTGTCTGACTCATTGGCGGCAAATACACGGCCGTTGTAAGTCGTGGTCATGACGACTTCGCCGGAGCCGAGCAGTTGCATCGGCTGGTTGCCGGCCGACCACCAGATCACGTTCGGCTTGAGCTGCTCAAGCTTGGCAAAGGCACGATCGACACCTTGTGGAGTACTCAGCACGGAGTAGACCTGGTCCGGTGCGACACCATCGGCCATCAGGGCGAATTCCAGGTTCATTTTTGGTCCCTGACGCAGCGCCCGTTTGCCAGGAAATTTCTTCACGTCCCAAAAGTCAGCCCAGGATTGAGGACCGGCCTTCAGCACGTTGCCATCGTAGGCAATCACGATGCTGTAGACGTTTGCGCCCAAACCGCATTCGCTCGCGGCCCCCGGGATAAACTGCGAAGGTTTGCCTATACGGGCAAAGTCCAGCGGTTGATACAGCCCCTCTTCACAGCCCAGCACCATCTCTTCGGGCTCGACCTGGACCAAATCCCATCCGGAGTCGCCGGCCATGATCTTTGAACGCAAGATACCGATGCCGCCGTCCCAACTGTCCTCATTAATTTTCAAGCCCTCGGCCCGCAGGGGGTCGAAGAACACTTCACGTTGCGCATCCTGAAAAATCCCCCCCCAAGACACCAGGGTGACCTGAGCCGAAGCATTGCTGGCCAGGACAACCCCGGCCAATAAACCGCAGATACTCAAAGAAAACTTGTGGTTCATGGACGTACCCTCAGTGCAGGCAGTCGGAAATCTCGGAATGTTGTTTTCACCGACTCGCTACAATTGAAAGCTACGCTCACGCGGCTCATCTAACGTCACCTTGAAGGGTGACGCTCAGCGCTTCAAATTCGCCAGCTGTGCAAAAAGGTTCTTCACGCAATCCCAGGAAACATGGAAACAAGAACGCCGATCCTGTAGGAGCGAGCATGCTCGCGATGGTCGTCAACGATAACGCTGGGGACCTGACACCCCGCGGCGCTCTCGGGTTCTTCGCGAGCCTGCTCGCTCCTACAGAGGAAAAAGCCCCCCCAAAAAAAAGGGCGCCTATTGAGGCGCCCGTCGGGTTGGCTATCAAAAAATCAGCGTTGCCAACTGATGCTCAGAAGCTCCTCAGCGGCCATCCGTTGCAGGTGATCAGCCACCACCGGCTCCAGTTCATCCAGTTGCGTAACGTCAGGGGCATGAAGGGTGATAAGCAGGCCATCGTCATTGATCTCCAGCAGGCAACGAGACGGGTCAAAAAAAATATCGCCCCGTGTCTCATCGAAACTGACGATAAACTTATGACTCCAGTGGCGGCAAAGACGGGTCAGGCAGCGGGTTGCCAAGGGCGTGCTGACTTGGGCGCGGGACATCAACATGGAAAAACTCCTCAATGAGCAAAGCCCCTTGCGCACAATGGCTGAAGGGGCCTGCCAATCTTACAAAAGTGCCATGGGTTTGAGACTAGCGGCTGTAACCGTGAGTCGCGCCGAAAATGAGCTCTCGTTCGGACCAGTTATGGCGCCCGTCCCAATGCATCAATATCGCCTGGGCCTCACGTTCGTATGCCTCATCCATTTCCGGGGTCGAGGTGTGTACTCCCAGCTCCAGGCGATGCCCCGAAGGGTCAAAAAAGTAGATCGAAAGCAGAAAGTCATCATGATTGACCGGACCCAACACATTGACGCCCTTGGACTCCAGATCAATCTTGGCCTGCAGCAAGGTTTCGACATCCTTGACCCGAAAAGCGAAATGCTGGACCCAGCCCGGCGTTTCGGGATCACGCCCGGAAAGCGCCCCAGGGTCGTTGGGAAGTTCAAAAAAGGCGATGCAGCTGCCGTCTTCCATCTGGAAAAAAATATGGATGTGCGGGCTGTAGGCGCCCGTTGACGGGACATGGTCTTCGCCCATCGCGTGAATGAATTTCAGTCCGAGAACGTTTGTGTAGAACTCGACAGTTTCCCGGGCATCTTTACAACGGAATGCGGCGTGATGAAGACTTTTACAGAGCATGCGGAGCTCCCTATTCAGTATTTAGATGTCTGGATCAGTTGATTTTGCGCTGTGCAACAACCTGATCGATGGGCCCGAAAACCGATTGCCCGTGGCGGTCAAAGTGCTCGATCCTGACCCGCTCGCCGAACTTCAACAGCGAGGTCGAGGCTTGCCCGGTCTTGATGGTTTCCAGCGCTCGCCACTCACCGATACAACCGCAGCCGACACTGTCATCTTCATTGGAAACTGTACCCAGTCCGACCAGAGTGCCGGGCTCGAAGTCTCGGGTTTGAGCCACATGAGCAATCATGTGGCCGTAGTGGAAAGGCGTGTCGATACCGGTTTCGATATCACCGAAAAGCGCTCCGCGAACCCAGCACTTCATTTTCCCGGACACCAGTTTGCCGTCCCACAACTCCCCTAGTTCATCGGGAGTGACAGCGATTGGCCCCAGCGTGGACGCCGATTTGCTGGTAACAAAACCGAAGGTGCGTTTGAGTTCGGCGGGAATCAGGGCACGCAACGAAACGTCATTGAGCAGCACAAACAAGCGAATGTAGCTCGTCGCATTCTCTGGCGAGACGCCCATGGGTACATCGCCGGTGACAGCGGCAATCTCCGCTTCAAAGTCAATGCCCATACCATCGTCTGGCAAGCGGATAGGATCATTCCAGGCCATGAAGCCGTGGGAAATACCCTGATAGACGAGCGGTTTTTCCAGCAGGTCTGCGGGCAAGGTCTCGCCACGCGCGGCGCGATTGCGCTGAATATGGCTGAGGTAGCAGGCTCCATCCAGATACTGATAACTGCGTGGCAGTGGCGCGCCCAACACCGTCATATCAAGGGCAAAAGCCCCTTCGACCTGACCGTTATTCAACCCGTCATACAACTCGCGCAACGGCGCTTCCAGTGAGTCCCAGTGGTCCAGTGCGAACTGTAGAGTGGGCGCTCTCGCACCCACGATGACTGCCAGCTTCAGGTCGCGACTAACCACTAACAGTTGGCCATCGCGCCCGGATTTCAGTGACGCAAGCTTCATGATTCTAACTCCAGACATTGAAAAGGCAGCCCTTCCCGATTCACTCGGGGCAGGCAGAGTTCAACCGCGCACTCTCACCTCAGGGATGCTCGAACAGCGCGTGCAAATTGTTTGAGTTGAAGAACGAACCTGGATGAAACAGCCCCACTTCCATCGACAACGCCAGAAAGCGACGCGCCTGCAGATCAGCAAAATGCGCCTCAAGCGTGGCGAAAATGCGTTGCCCGATCTCCTCACGCATAGCCTGCGGGCGGGTGGCACTGAGCTTGAGTTCGACATGAACTCCGGCGTAATCGCCCAAGCCATCGGCAAAGCAATAATGCTCGATGCGCCTTGCCCGACTGCGGATACCGCCGGTGGGAAACTGTGGCATGGCGATCAGTTGGCGATGAACGTTGGCGAACAACCTATCGAGGTCCAGTTCGTGCTCCAGATTGGCGCTGTACTCGACAATGAAATGCGGCATAGGCAAACCTCCGACAGAGCCCGAACTGATCAGGAAACCCGAACCAGTACGGTTTTGCTCTCCAGATAGCCATCAAGGCCTTCTCGGCCAAGATCACGGCCAAATCCGGATTGCTTGGTCCCGCCTTCCGGCAGCGCCGGATAAGGGAAGCCTTCGGTATTGACCGATACCTTGCCGCACTTGAGCAAAGGAATAAGCCGATGAACGCGACTCAAGTCGCGACTCCAGACACTGGCTGCCAAACCGTACGCCGTGTCATTGGCAAGCACCGCCGCTTCTTCGAGATCATCGAATGGCAATACAGCGAGGACCGGGCCGAAGATTTCTTGCTGCACCAGGTCATCCCCTTGCTTGATACCTGCGAGAACCGCAGGCGCCGCAAAGAAGCCCTCGCCTTGTGGGTCGCGCCCTTGTGTCACCAGGCTAGCGCCGCCCTGCACTGCCCGTTGTACGTAGCCTTGCACTCTTTCGAGTTGACGAGCGTTGATCAATGGCCCCATCTGGCTGCCCGCATTGAGACCAGCGCCGAGCTGCAGGCTGTCGGCCTGTCGAGCGACACCCTCCAAGACCTGTTCATACACTCGTCGTTGCACGTACAAACGCGCACCAGCCACACAGATCTGCCCGGAGTTGGTGAAAATCGCATTGGCAGCGCCACTGATGGCCTGCGCAAGATCCGCGTCATCGAACACAATCGTTGGCGATTTTCCACCCAGCTCGAGGGTGACTTTCTTCAAGCTGTCAGTGGCCAGACGATTGATGTACTTGCCAGTCTCGGTGGATCCGGTGAAGGAGATCTTCGCCACCAAGGGATGCCGTACCAGCGCTTCACCGGCCTCGACGCCATAGCCTGTCACGATATTGACCACGCCGTTGGGAAAGCCGGCTTGCTGAATCAGATCGGCCAGAATCAATGCCGTCAGTGAGGCATCTTCAGCCGGTTTCAGTACCACCGTACAACCCGCCGCCAGCGCTGGCGCAAGCTTCCAGATCGCCATCATCAACGGTACGTTCCACGGCACGATGGCACCGACCACCCCCACCGCTTCACGGGCGGTGTAGGCGAAAAACTGACTACCGGGAAACGGCATCTTCACATCGACCGTATCGCCGACAATCTTTGAAGGCCAGCCGGCCATATAGCGCAGAACACCCGCGGCGCCGCCCACGTTGATTTCGGCAAACCCCAACGGCATGCCGTTATCGACGCTTTCGACCTGAGCCAGAAGTGCCATGTTGGCTTCGATCAAATCGGCAAGGCGCAAGATCAGGCGTTCACGATCCAGTGCTGCAAGTCCGCGCCAGGAAGGATGATTGAAGGCGCGATGAGCAGCCTGCACGGCGCCGTCTATATCTGCGGCACTTCCTGCGCCAATGGCGCTGATCTGTTGACCACTGGAAGGATCGAGCACTGCAATGCTGGCGGCGGGCGACTGCCATTGCCCATCGATGAAGTGACCATGTGTACGCTCGAGAAATACGCGAGCTTCGGGGCTCAGGCGTGAAAAATCGTTGCTGTCGATCGCCATGACTCAGGCTTCCTGTTACCCCAGGGGGCATTGAACATGACCCCATAGTAGGAAGCAGTGGAAGATCGGCCTATACCCGTCCAAGGTGACCCCGGCGCCAGCTCGCCAGTGAGTTCGTGTACATGACGCACGTCGACGAATCGACAGCTAAAGGCTTCGTCCTTCAAAACTCGCCTTTGAACCCCAGATTCCATGACGCACGCAACGCGGCTTTTTTCAACGCCCGAATCTGCTCAGGATCCAGTTCACGGGAAATATTCTGCACGGTCGCCACCAGCGCCACCGTGCCGATAAATTCCTCGTTGATGCCTAATATCGGTGCAGCGATAGCGGAAATGCCCAGGGTTTCTTCCTCGATGGCAGATGCCCACCCTTGAGACCTGGCTTCGGCGACCTGACGCGCCAGGACGGCGCGGTCGGTCACCGTATTGACCGTGATGGCGGGCAACTCGCCCGGCAGTTGATCCATGCTCAATTGCTTGGCGAAAGCCAAAGCCACCTTGCCCTGAGCATTGCAATGCAGTTGCAGTTCAGTGCCGATACGCACACCGATTTCAAGCGTGGATTTGCCCAACAGCGTTTCCACCACCATTAAACGGCGCGCTTGCAGCACCGACAGGACCACCGTCAATCCCAACTCGTCGCGCAGATCTCGAATGGCGTCAGCGGAAGCACTCAGCAGGTCGATCCCGCTGGCCGCCACCTGCCCGAGTACATAGGCCTGGATGCCCAGTCGATACTTTGAGGTCTGCGGGTTTTGACTCAAGTAACCGCGTTCCACCAGGGTCTTCAGGTGCCTGAAGACCGAGCCTTTAGTCGTTCCCAGCTGTACGGCCAGCTCGCTGACCCCGACCTCCTCCCCCGCGCTTGCCACCCGCTCAAGCACGTCAAGGGCGAGCTGCACCGATCTGACCCCACCTTTCCCTGCATCGTCGCTCATGTTTGATTCCGTCCACCCAATTCATCGAAGCCAGAGTCGAGCTGGCAGGCTTTGTGCTGTAAATCAAAAAAGCACCGTGTTCGCGTAGGCGAAACGATACAAGTCTATATGTCCCAGCAACAACCCTGAGCCCATGAATATTCGTCGCACTGGGTATACCCGCGCTCCGTTCAACACAATCGCAACATAAGCCACTGATTTACATATAAATGCCATTTCCCTTAACAAAAACAGCTCAATTGTTTTTCTCTCAGAGAAACAGTATTGCTAACAGCGACACACAAAACATTTGACGACTAACGCCAATAGTCGTAAAAATGAAACCACGTACCGCATACGCATACGAATGAACACTGATTGAAGAGGATGACGTCATGACCGCTCGTGATTCGGCCCTGGCCAAGCGAGATATCGCCCACCACCTTCACCCGCAGACCAATCTGCGATTGCACGAACAGCTGGGTCCACTGTTGATCGAGCATGGCGAAGGCATTTATGTATTCGACGAGCAAGGCCGGCGCTATATCGAGGGCATGTCTGGCCTGTGGTGTGCAACGTTGGGGTTCAGCCAGCCACGTCTGGCTGAAGCGGCGTATGCACAGATGCTGAAGCTGCCCTATCAACAGACATTCGCGCACCGTAGCCATGGACCCGCTGCCGACCTGGCAGCCGAACTGATTGCTCACGCACCGGCGGGCCTGGGCAAAGTGGTGTTCCAGAGTTCAGGATCGGAAGCGATCGATACCGCGATCAAGTTCGTGCGCTACTACCACATTGCGCTGGGGAAGCCGGGCAAGACACGCCTGATTGCCCGGCAACGCAGTTACCACGGCACCACCCTGGCCGCCGCCAGCCTTACCGGCTTGCCGAACATGCATAAAGGTTGGGGCGAGCCTCTGGCCGATGTCATCCATGTGCGTTGCCCACACCTCTATCGCCAAGGCCTGCCAGAGGAAACCGAAGAAGCGTTCTCCACCCGCCTCGCCGAAGAACTGGAGCAAGCCATTCTCGACGCGGGCCCTGAAACCATTGGCGCATTCTTTGCGGAACCGGTAATGGGCACCGGCGGCGTGATCGTGCCGCCAGCCGGCTACTTCGCCAAGGTCCAGGCGGTACTGCGCAAGTACGACATTCTGATGGTGGCCGACGAAGTGATTTGTGGCTTCGGCCGTACCGGTTACTACTGGGGTTGTCAGGCTATGGGTATCCAGCCGGACATGCTGACCTGTGCCAAAGGTTTGTCCGCCGCGTTCCAGCCGATCTCGGCGTTATTGCTCAGCGACCAGATCTATCAGGTCATCGCCGATCAGAGCAACACGCTCGGCGGCCTCGGTCACGGTTACACCTATGGCGGGCATCCGGTGGCCGCCGCTGTGGCGCTGGAAACACTGCGCATGTATGACGAACTGGATATCGTCGAGCACGTTTGCGAGGTTGCCCCGGCGTTTCAGGCGGGCATCAAAGCCTTTGCCGATCACCCGCTGGTAGGTGAGGCACGCGGCATCGGGCTGATGGCGGCATTGGAGTTCGTCGCCGACAAGCAGACCCGTGCGCCCTACCCCGCCGAGCTCAAAGTGGCCAGTAAAGTCAGCGACGTGCTGCAACGCAACGGCATCTTGTTGCGTGCCCTGGGCGACACCTTGGTGATGGCGCCGCCGCTGATCGTCGATGCCGATCAGATCCAGACTATTCTCAAGGCAGTGGCCCAGGCACTCGATGAAGTCCTCGCGGGTATCCGGCCATGACCGCACACTCCAGCCGCGCATTAACCAGGGTGCCTATGCCATTGCCCGACGACATCGCAGCAGCCGAAGCGCAACGTCCGGTACTGGCTCGGTTCGAAGGTGTACACAAGACCTATGACGAACGCAGTTGGGTCGTCGACAACCTCGACTTAAACATCCGCCAGGGCGAATTTCTGTCCTTGCTCGGCCCCAGCGGTTCGGGCAAGACCACCACGCTGATGATGCTTGCCGGTTTTGACGCGCCAGACCGTGGCCGGATCCTCATGGACGGCAACGACATCAGCAAACTGCCGGCCTACAAGCGCGACATGGGCGTGGTTTTCCAGAGCTATGCCCTGTTCCCGCACATGAGCGTGGCCGAGAACGTCGCCTTCCCCCTCAACCTGCGCAAAATACCGGCCGCCGAAGCCAGGGTTCGGGTCAAGGAGGCGTTGGCACTGGCGCGCCTGGAAGGCTTCGAGGACCGCAACCCGGCGCAGTTGTCCGGCGGCCAGCAACAACGTGTCGCACTCGCCCGGGCGCTGGTGTATCGCCCACGCATCCTGCTGATGGACGAGCCGTTGGGCGCCCTCGACAAAGGCTTGCGTGAGCACATGCAGCTGGAACTCAAAGCCATCCACAAACAGCTGGGCATTACGTTTGTCTACGTCACCCACGATCAAGACGAAGCCATGACCATGTCTGATCGCGTGGCCGTGTTCAACGAAGGCAAGATCGCCCAGATCGACCGGCCGGAAACCATTTACAACCGACCCGCCACTCGCTTCGTGGCCAATTTTCTGGGTGAGACCAATGTGCTGGAGGGTGTTCTGGTCAGTGTCTCGGACAATCTCGCCCGGATCCGGCTGACCGAAACGGGCACGGTCCACGAGGCCTTTTGCGCCGATCCCGAGCTGACCGCAGGCAGCCCGGCAGCGCTGGCGATTCGCCCCGAGAACTTGCGACTGGCCGCACCCGGCGAAGCCGCGATTCAGGCCTGTGTCGTCGACAGCATCTTCCATGGCGCCCATTGCAAGCTGCGCCTGGTGATGATCAATGGCTGCGAACTGTCGATGACTTACAACCCGGGAAGCCTGGGCCAGGCGCCGCCTCTGCCCGGTGAAAGCGTAAGGCTGGCGTTGCCCGCTGCACAGGCAATGGTTTTGCGCTGAGCGCTCCCCCAAAAAAACAACACCGCGTCGATCTGTTACGTCACCACTGCCGACCACAACTAAATCAAAAGTCTGGGAGTCACATCATGTTCAATCCATGCTCCGTTCGCAGTCTCACCTTCGTTTTGTGCGGGCTCGCCCTGCTCCAGGGAACCGCTCAGGCCAGAGACCTGACCGTGGCCTCCTGGGGTGGCGCGTATCAGGATGTGCAGCGCAAGATCTTCTTCGAACCGTACAGCCAGGCCAGCGGCAACAAAGTCATCGATGACAGTTGGGAAGGCGGTATCGGCTTGTTGAGAACTCACGCCGAAGGCGCTGACAGTGGTTGGGACGTGGTTCAAGTCGAGGCCGAAGACCTTCAGCTGGGTTGCGGTGAAGGGCTTTTCGTCGCGATGGACTTCAAACGTATTGGCGGCAAAGACAACTACATCCCCAGCGCGGTCAGCGAATGCGGTGTGGGCAGCGCAGTCTACAACTTCGTGCTGAGCTACGACACCAGCAAGGCCAGCCGTGCGCCCAAAGGTTGGAGTGACTTTTTCGATACCAAGACTTTCCCTGGCAAACGCGCATTGCGCCAGGGTCCCAAGGGCAATCTGGAAATCGCCCTCATGGCCGACGGTGTTGCACCGGCCGACGTTTACAAAATCCTCAACTCGGCGGGCGGCGTAGAACGCGCGTTCAAAAAACTCGACACGATCAAAAGCCAGCTGCTGTTCTGGAAAGCGGGCGGCCAACCGATGCAATTGCTCGCGTCTGGTGAAGTGAGCATGACCACGTCCTATAACGGGCGGGTGACCAACGCTATCCACCAGGATCACAAACCGTTCGGGTTGGTGTGGAATCAGTCGCTGCAAACCATGGACAGCTGGGTGATCCTCGCCAACTCGCCGAACGTCGACAAAGCCTACGGCCTGCTGGATGTGATGGGAAAAGCTGAAAACCAGAAGAAATGGCCAAGCCTGCAGCCGACCGGGATCACTTCCGTCAAAGGCATCGCTGAAACTGACCCGGCGGCGCTCGCTGACTCCCCAAGCGCACCGCAGAACAGCGCCAACGTGCTGGTGCTCAACGACAAGTTCTGGGTTGACCGTATCGACGAACTAAATGCCAAGTGGACCGCCTGGTCGGCCCAGTGATCCGGATCGAGTAAATAGACATGAGTGCAATCGTAATCAATGCCTCATCACCGGTGGTCACCCGCAAGGATCGCGGCGCCCTCTGGCGCGCCTACGGCCTGCTGGCACCCTTGGTGGTGTTTCTCGTCCTGACCTTCGTCGGTCCGATCGGCACACTATTGTGGCGCGCTGTCGCTGACAGCGAGCTGCCTCAAGCCATGCCTGCGACGGCCACTGCCGTTGCAAACTGGGATGGCATCTCTGCCCCGGACGAGCGCTTATTCAAGCCTTTGGTACAGGACCTAAAGGCCGTGTCGCCCCGTGACCTGGCAGCGGCGGCCCGGCGCCTGGCCTACGAGGCACCGGAACTGCGTGGTTTGCTGATGACCGCCAAACGCGAGGCCGCCGATCTGGACGGCAGCAGTGCAGGCATGCAAAAGCTCGATCCGCGCTGGCTGGAAAATGCCACCTGGCAAACCTTCAAGCGTGCCTCAGGACCCGTCGGCACTTACCACCTGCTGTCCGCCGTGGACATGAAACACGACTACCAGCAGGGCCTGGTCGCCAAGGATGAAGCCGGTCTGTATCGCTCGATCCTCGGACGCACCTTTGGCATCGCCGCCATCACGACGCTGGTCTGTGTGCTGTTGGCATTCCCGCTGTGCGTGTTTCTCGATCGTCGAACGCCAAAGACCCGCAACGCGCTGTTGCTACTGATCCTGCTGCCGTTCTGGACGTCGATCCTGGTTCGCACGACCGCCTGGATGGTGCTGTTGCAGGATCAGGGGATCGTCAACGCCATGCTGTTGAAGCTGGGATGGATCAACAGTCCGTTGCACCTGTTGTACAACCGCTTCGGGGTGATTCTGGCTCTGGTTCACGTGATGCTGCCGTTCATGGTGTTCCCGCTTCTTGCGGCCATGTCCAGTTGCAATCGCCTGCTGGTACAGGCGGCCTATTCGATGGGGGCTCGCCCGTTGCGGGTGTTTTTCCAGGTGTACCTACCACAGGTTCTACCTGGGCTGGCAGCCGGGGCATTGATGGTCTTCATCGTCACGCTGGGCTTCTACATCACGCCCGCATTGCTCGGTGGACCGGCCGATCAAATGATCAGTTTCTACATTGCCCAATTCACCACCGGCACACTGAACTGGGGACTGGCTTCGGCGTTGGGGTTGGTGCTGCTGGTAGCAACCACCCTGCTCTACCTCATTCAGGCGCATCTTGCCCGTCGCAGTACAGGAGCGAAGTGATGATCCGCAATCCAAATAACGGGCCGATGGCCTGGTTCGGCAACCTCGGCGTGTCACTCAGTGGCTGTCTGGTACTGGCCTTCCTGCTGCTGCCTATTCTCATCGTATTGCCGCTGTCGTTCAGCGACAGCCGCTACATGTCACTGCCTCTGGGTCACTTTACGCTGCGCTGGTATGAGGACTTTTTCTCCTCCTCGCAATGGCTGAGTGCGTTGTTCAACAGCTTTGCAGTGGCTCTGGCGAGTACCGCGCTTGCTGTGGTCCTGGGAGGGCTGGCGGCGCTTGGTTTGCGACACCCGGCCATGCCCGGCAAACGCTTCATCGAAGTGCTGTTGATCGCCCCCATGATCGTGCCGGCCGTCATCGTCGGCGTGGGCATGTATTTTGTGTTTTCCAATGCCGGGCTGACGCGAACCTACTTGGGGTTGATTCTGGCGCATACCACCCTGGCCGTGCCTTTTGTGGTGGTCAACGTCGGATCCGCGCTGGGCGGTCTGAATCAGCGGCTGTTGTGGGCAGCCGCCAGCATGGGTGCGACACCCTGGGTGACGCTGCGCAAAGTGACATTGCCGCTGATTTCACCAGGCCTGGTGTCCGGAGGTTTGTTCGCCTTTGCCACCTCTCTGGATGAAGTGGTGGTGACTCTATTCCTCGCCGGGCCTGATCAGCGGACCCTGCCTCGGGAGATGTTCACTACCGCTCGAGAAGCGTTGAGCCCGGTCCTGCTTTCAGCGGCAACCGTCATGGTGCTGTTTGCCGCCCTGCTGTTGCTGCTGTCACGCGCAGCGACTCGGCGCTCCTGACCTCATCCCCGCAAGACAGCAATAAAAAACAGGCCTGCATTGCAGGCCTGTTTTTCATTGCGCTTTCCTGACATCCCCCTCATCACAAACGCTGGTAGGTCCCTGCATGCAAACGCTCGCTGATCTCGGCCGCTGCCGATTGCAACTCGCGCAGCATCGCGGCCGGTGGTGGCGAAGGAATCGCCGCGCTCGGACCCACGATCCCAATCGTGCCGACAATCACATCGTTCTCGCGAAAGATCGGACAGCACAGCGCATTGATACCCATGGTCACTTCACCGTCGGCATCGTCATAAAGCCGTTGGCGAATCAGTTCCAGACGCTGGGTGAGCGACTCGGGATCGTGCAGGGTGCGCTCGGTGAGAGCCGGCATCTTGCGGCGCATGACCCGTTGCTGGCTGGCGGCATCGGCGAAAGCGAGCACGGTGCGCCCCTGTGCCGAGCAATAGGGCAGCACGCGGTTACCAGGCTTGACCGAAATGCACACATTGGCTTTGGACTCGACACACGACACCACCAGCGCAGTGTCATGAGTGGCGACCGCCAGCAGTGCCGTTTGCCCCGTGGCGTCGCGAATACGTGTCAGGTAAGGATCAGCAATGGCCCGCAGGTCAAACTGCTCACCTGCCGCCTCACCGTAGGCGACCAGGCGAGCCCCAAGCAGGTATTTCTCGCTGACGGGATCTTGTTCGAGGATGCCCAGCTGACGCATCGAGGCCAGATGCCGGTAGGTTCTCGGTTTGGCGGTTTGCAGCAGATGAGCCAGTTCAGTCACCCCCAAAGGGCGGCGTGCAGCGGTCAGCTCATCGAGCAGACGGAACACCATTTCCACCGATTCCAGCAGTACGGGGCCGGTGGTGGGCTTTTCGTCATCCTGTTCCAAGAGGTCACCTCGAGTCGATAACTGGAAAAGCCCGATTGTATCTCCTGCCGAAACACTTGTGTTGTTCTGCGATATCAGATGTTCGAGAGTTCAGGCAATCCTTTAACGGCCACAGCGCCTGGAGGCTTAATTGAAAACATCACCAGCGCCCCGATCAGCGTCATGCCGGCCAACGCATACAGGCCATATTCCAGATGCCCGCTGCTCTGCTTGACCCAGCCCATCATGAACGGACTGGCATAGCCGCCCAGATTCCCGACAGTGGCAATCAGGGCAATACCTGCCGCGGCCGCGGTCCCGGTGAGCAGTACACCGGGCAGCGCCCATAACACACAGAAACCCGCCAGGCCGCCAGACATGGCCAGACTCAGCCCTGCCAGCGACAACACCGGCTGATCATGGAAGTACGCCGCAATTGCAAGCCCGAAGGCAGAAGCCAGATTGCACAGCGTACCGTGCCAACGTCGCTCACGTTGTTTATCCGAGTGGCGGCTGACCAATACCATGACGACCGACGCCACCGCGAAAGGAATGGCGGCGATCAACCCGGTATGAAACAGGCTTTTCACCCCAAGCCCCTGAACGATCTGCGGCAGCCAGAATGACACCCCATAGGTGCCGCACAGCAATGCGAAGTTCACGTAGATCAGGCACCACAAATCTTTGTTGACGAATGCCGCCCGGAAGTTGTGGCCAGCCCCCGCCGCCTCATGCTGCTGGCGCTGAGCCGCCAGTTGCTGCACCACACGAGTGTTCTGTTCAGGGCTGAGCCAGTGCACCTTGCCAGGTCGATCGTCCAGGTAAAAGAACACCGTGATACCCAGCAGTACCGCTGGAATTCCCTCCAGCAAGAACAACCATTGCCAGCCCGCCATGCCCGCTACGCCGGCAAATGTCTGCATGATCCAGCCGGACAGCGGACTGCCCAGAACACCGGCCATCGCAATGCCCAGATTGAACCAGGCCATGCCCTGGGAGCGCGCATAGGAAGGAAACCAGTAGGTCATGTACAGCACGACCCCTGGATAGAACCCGGCCTCTGCCATGCCCAACAGAAAGCGCAGGATATAAAAGGCCGTTGGCGTTTTGACGAACATCATGCAGATCGACAGCACCCCCCAGGTGATCATGATCCGGGTGATCCAGAACCTCGCCCCGACACGCTGCAGGATCATATTGCTGGGTATCTCGCACAGACAGTAGCCGATGAAGAAAACCCCGGCGCCGAAACCGAACGCAAGATCGCTCAAACCGATGTCGGCCGACATCTGCAGCTTGGCAAATCCAACGTTCACGCGATCCAGAAAGGCGACCACATACAAGACGAAAAGGAACGGCAACATGCGCCACGCGATACGGTTGTAGAGCAGGCTGTCCTGTTCATTGTCGAAGGTGCTGCGGGATATGAGGTTCATCGCTGTACTCTTGTAATTGTTGTGCATGCGAAGAGGTGTTGGGGTTGGACTGACTACGCGGCGTTCCCCAAAATGAAATCGGCACACCGCTCACCGATCATGATGCAGGGAGCATTGGTATTGCCGCTGACGATAGTCGGCATGATCGACGCATCGGCGACGCGCAGCCCCTGCACGCCATGCACCCGAAGATCGGGCCCGACGACTGCGTTGGCATCCATCCCCATGCGACAGGTTCCCGCAGGATGGAACACGGTTTTTGCAACACTGCGCACGTAGTCCTCCAGCACATGATCTGGAATGTCGTCGTGATCAGGTAGCAACAGCATTTTTTCCACAACGCTGGCAAGCGCTGGTGCACGCAGGATACGCCGGGCAAATTTAACGCCTGCGACCATGGTCCGAAGGTCGTGCGCATCACTCAGGTAATTGGCCTTCAGCGACACCTCTTGCATTGGATCGGCACTTTTCAGGCGCAGTTGGCCGCGCGAGCGAGGCCGCAAGGCGCAGGGGTTGATCGAGATACCGTGGCCACTGGGCGGCAACCGGTCGATATCGCCGACCAGCGCTGGCACCACATGAAATTGCACATCCGGCCGACCGCAACCGGTGGCATCGACGAAAGCACCGCTCTCGACAACATTGGAGCTAAGCAGACCCGAACGGTTGGCCAGGTACTTGAGCCCGTGCCCCAACGCACGCAAGCCCCGGTCATGCCCGAGCAAGCTGACGGGTTCACGTGTTTGCGCATACACCGAAGCGCTGAGGTGATCCTGAAAGTTCTCGCCCACGCCCGGCGAGTGAACGCGCATTGCAATGCCCATTTCATCCAGATGAGCCTGCGGCCCGATCCCCGACAGCATCAGAAGCTTGGGTGAAGCGATCGCTCCGGCACTGACAATGACTTCTGCACGGGCAGCAAACCTGATCGCAACGCCTTCACGATCCATGGCCCGAACTCCCGTGACCCGAGCGCCATCGAACAGCAGTTCAGTGACATGGGTCTCGGTGAGCACCTTGAGGTTTGGGTTGTTGCGCAAAGGCTTTATGTAAGCCACCGCCGAGCTGGCGCGCCGACCGTGCGACGTGGTGGTTTGATAGAAGCCGGCGCCCTCTTGTCTTGCGCCGTTGAAGTCATCCGTCGCGGGCACCCCTGCTTCAACCGCGGCCCTCACAAATGCGCGGCTCAAGGCATGCCGGTGACCAGCATCACTGACGTTCAGCGGGCCATTCTGGCCGTGCAAGGCACCACCTAATCGGACGTTCGTTTCGCAACGGCGAAACACCGGCAGAACGTCCTGCCACCCCCACCCGGGACAACCATTGGCCTGCCAATCGTCATAGTCTTGTGCCTGGCCGCGTATATAAATCATCGCGTTGACCGAGCTGCCGCCTCCTAGCGTGCGGCCTTGTGGAATAAAGACCTGGCGCTGATTGACGAAAGGCTCGGGTTCGGTGCGATACATCCAGGTACGCCGGGAGCCGTGAACCCGGATAAAGGTGCCGGGAATGTGAATGTACGGATGGTTGTCAGCCGGTCCGGCTTCAAGCAATAGCACCTGCTTGCCAGCGCTTGCCAGCCGTGCGCTCAAGGCACAGCCAGCGGAACCGGCCCCGACCACTATGTAATCGAAGGTTTGCATGGGCATTGTTCTCGGTGGTGGGCGGTCCTGTTCAGCCGATCTGGCTGACGAATTTGGTGGTGAAGTACGCGTCCAGCCCTTCACTGCCGCCCTCGCTGCCATAACCGCTGTCCTTGACCCCACCGAACGGTGTTTCCGGTGCAGCCAGGCCGAAGTGATTGATGGAAACCATGCCCGACTCCAGCTCATCCGTCAGCAACGTTGCGCGCTGGATCGATCGAGTGAACACGAACGCTGCCAGCCCAAAAGACAAGCCGTTGGCCTTTTCGATCACTTCTTCAACGCTATCGAAACGGACGATGGAGGCGATCGGGCCGAACGGTTCTTCGTTCATCACCCGTGCGTTTTCCGGCACATCGGTCAGCACCGTCGCAGGATAGAAAAAGCCAGCGCCTTCGGCGGTTTTGCCACCCAACACCAGTTGTGCGCCGACGGCCAACGCGTCATCGACATATTCCTGTACGGCGGCAACCCGGCGTGGATTGGCCAACGGGCCCAGTTGCGTCGAGGCATCGTGGCCATCGCCGATCTTGATCGCGGCACCGGCCGCGCAGAAAGCATCAATAAACTGCTCATATACCGCCGATTGCACATAGAAACGCGTAGGCGAGGCACAGATCTGGCCACCATTGCGGAATTTCAGGCCCGCCCCAAGCGCCGCCACAGCCTTGACGTCGACGTCATCGCAGACAATGAACGGTGCATGCCCGCCCAGTTCCAGTGTGCAGCGCTTGAGGTACTGCCCCGCCAACGCACCCAGTGCCCGTCCAACAGGCACCGAACCGGTGAACGACACCTTGCGGATGACCTCGGAACGAATCAGGTAATCGGACACTTCGGCCGGTACGCCAAACACCAGGTTCAGGACACCGTCAGGCACGCCGGCATCCTGAAACGCGCGGCACAACTCGATGCAGGATGAAGGGGTTTCCTCCGGGCCTTTGGCAATGATCGAACAACCGGCAGCCAGTGCACCGGCAATCTTGCGCACCAGTTGGCTGACCGGGAAGTTCCAGGGACTGAAAGCCGCTACCGGCCCCACAGGCTCGCGCAATACGGTCTGCCGGACTCCTCGGGCGCGCGGTGGAATCACTCGACCGTAAGCGCGGCGCCCCTCTTCGGCGTACCAATCGATGTGATCGCCAGCGCCGAAGGCTTCAAGTTTGGCTTCCGCCAGCGGCTTGCCTTGTTCCAGGGTAATCAGCGCCGCAATTTCATCCGAACGTTGACGCACCAGATCCGCTGCCCGACGCAGGATTTTCGAACGCTCGTAAGCCGAAGTCTTGCGCCACAGCTGAAAGCCACGTTGTGCCGCCGCCAGCGCGCGATCCAGATCGCCGGTCGTGGCCAGGCTCAGCTTGGCGATCAACTCTCCGGAGGCCGGGTTGAACACGTCGGCCTGGCGCTCGTGGCTGCCGGCAGACCATTGACCGTCAATCAGCAGGGATTCGATAACTCGCATGTAGAAAGCACCTTTGGCAAATTGAATAAATTTGGTTTCATTGAAAGAAATGATATTTCTCTGTGTAGCGCAATCCTAGGAGTCTAAAAGCGTGGGTGTCAAGGCGAAAAAGTCGCTTGACCATTTAATATGGAGCGCGTTAGCTTTATCTCTCAGCGAAATACTATTCCTACAAAAGAAACAAAGGTGCGATCTGATGAGTATTGCCAATGCACTGCTTCATAACTGGGATGACCTGCCTCGCGAAACCGTCCGCAAGGGCGTCGAGCGCGTAGCGTTCCGTGGTGATGACACGCTATGCGTGATGAACTGGCTAACCCCGGGCATGGATGTTTTTCCCCACAGCCACACCTTTGAACAGCTAGTGATCATCGTGCAGGGACGCGTGCGCTTTCACTTGGGTAACGACGTCGTCGAAGGTGGCCCGGGCAGCATGATCCGCATACCGCCCCATGTGGTGCACTACGCCGAACCGATCGGTGACGAAGTGGTGATGAACCTCGACGTGTTCTCGCCGATCCGTGACGACTACCGGCACCTGATCGAATACCAGGCCAGCGAATTCGCCAACGCCGGGCAAAAACAGCCATGAACTTCTCGTCCCGACTGCGTGCCGGCCAGTCACTGATCAGCACCTTCATCAAGACGCCGAGCCATGCGGTGGTAGAGATCGCCGGTGACTGCATGCTGGATGCCGTGGTGCTGGATGCCGAACACGCGCCCTTCGATCAAGCCAGCCTTGATCGTGGCCTGCTGGCCTGTCGTGCGGCGAAAGTGGCCGGTCTGGTGCGCGTCGCTGACGACCGCCCCACCACGCTGTTGCAGGCGCTGGACCTGGGCGCCGACGGCCTGGTGTTGCCGCATATCGTCGATGCGGCGCAGGCACGCCAGGTATTGCAGGCAAGCCGATATCGCAACGGCAGCCGGGGTTTCTCCAACTCGCCCAGGGCCGGCCGCTATGGCCGCGCGAACCTTGCTGAACACATGGCCGACGAGGATGGTCGCCACGCGATCATTGCCCAGATCGAAGACCGCGCGGCACTCGACAACCTGGCGGCGATTGCCAGCGTCGAGCAGATCGACTGCCTGCTGGTCGGACGTGCCGACCTCGCGGTGTCCTTGGGTGCCAGCACACTCGATGATCCACGCGTCGAGTCCGCCGTCAACCGCGTGATCGAGGCTGCACGGCAAGCCGGCAAGGCCGCCGGGATTTTTGTCGCCAACAGCGAAGACCTGGAGCGCTTCAGCAACCAGGGGATGCGCTTTTTCATTCTGGGCTCGGATCAGGCAGTGCTGCGAACTGGCTGGACTCAACAGGTGCGCCATTTCCACAGTTTGGTCCGCTGAGCCGCCTGCATAACTACAAGAGGTAATTCCATGAACGCTATCGTCAATACACCCGTCAACGAAGAACGCCAGGCTCATATCGACAGCCTCATGCACGGCGCCATCGACCTGCATTGCCACAGCGGCCCCTCGGTCATGCCGCGCTACTGCGACCATGTTGAAGCCATGCGCGAAGCCAGCGAGGCCGGTTTAAAGGCAGTGCTGCTCAAAGACCACTATTACAGCTGTACACCCGTGACGACCCTGCTGAACAAACACTTCAGCGAGCTTGATGTACACATGCTGTCAGGCGTGCCGCTGAACAACTCGGTCGGCGGGCTCAACGTCCATGCGGTCGAGCACGGCCTGAAGCTGGGTGCGAAGCTGGTCTGGATGCCAACATTTTCTTCCGCCAACCACATCGCCCATCACCATCAGGACGAGAAATTCTCCGAAAAATTTCCGCAAACCACCCAACGCATGCTGCAGCCGATCCCTTTGACCGTGCTCGATGACGATGGCCGCCTGAAGGAAGAAGTCAAAGCGATCCTCGACCTGATTGCCGCAGAAGATGTGGTCCTGTCGGCCGGCCACCTCAACATCAAGGAGATCTGGCCGCTGTTTGAAGAAGCTCGCAAACGCGGTGTCAAACGACTGCTGGTCAATCATCCGACCTACGTGGTCGATGCCACGCTCGATGACATGCGCCAACTGGCCAGCGAGGGCGTCTACATGGAGCACTCCATGTGCATGTGGGTACCCGGGTCGAAATTCAAATTCTACGATGATCAATTCCTGCGACAAGTGATCGAAGCGGGAACCGTGGACCTGACCATTCTCGGTTCTGACCTGGGTCAGCAAGGCAATCCAAGCATCGCCGAGGGCTTTCGTAATGTGATTGGCCAACTGCTGGATCTGAAATACAGCGACGAGGATATTCGCAAGTTGACCTCCGGCAACGCTTCCCGCTTGATGAACCTGTGAGCACCCGGTCATGACGCGACTAACCACACAGATTGGACCACTGTCCTTTAAGAATCCGGTCTTCTGCGGAGCTGGCGAGCAGACCATGACTCGCGATGCCATCCGCGCCGCCCTCGCCACTGGAGCAGGCGCGGTGGTCGCCAAATCCACCAACGAATCGCAAGCCGCCAAACACCAACTGGACAAGACGGACTATGCGTTACTGGACTCGAACTGGAATCGTTTGCCGTGGGACTTTTCCCCGCCATCCGATGCTAGCCTGTTCGGGCGCTCAGGCCTGGTGCAACGCGGTTTTACCGAATGGCTCGAGGAGCTGGCCAAGCTGGACCTGGAGGCTCGACAGCAAGATGCTTATGTCATTCCCAGCCTGATCCTCAGTGACCTTGAACAATGCGCGCAGTACGCCCGGCAGATCGAACAGGCGGGCCTGCGAGTGCTGGAGCTGAACATTGGCGCACCTCACGGTGAAGAAGCAGCCAAGGGCGCCATCGTCCTTGAGCGGGGCGCAGCACGCATAGAAGCCATTGTCTCGCGTATCCGGCGGGCGACGACATTACCGCTGTGGATCAAGCTCACCGGGCAGAGCGAGGACGTCGTCGGTCTGGCTCAGGCCGCACGCAGGGGCGGAGCCGACAGTGTCGTGATGATGGGACGGTTTATGGGCTTTCTGCCGGACCTGGACACCGGCCTGCCCCTGCTCGGAACCAGTGCCGCAATAGGCGGCGGTTGGGCACTTCCACTGACCGCGCGCTGGCTGATGATGACCCGCAAAGCCATGGGCGATGATTACCCGCTGATCGCCACCAATGGCGCTCGCACCGGGCTGGACGTCGCGCGCTTTCTGCTTTCCGGGGCCTGCGCCACAGAGATGACCTCGGCGGTGTTCACTGGCGGCTATGACGTATTGTCTCGCGCTGTACGCGAACTGGATGAATATGTCGTCAAGCGAGGTCTGAGCGTCGAGCAACTACTGGGCAGCGCGGCTGATCAGGTGCAGACCTATCAGCAGCAACCTGATCGACCTGAGTGGTGGAAAGGCTTCGCCCCGGAGTGCCCAGGGTCTCCAGACTGAAGCGGATTGGTCGGGAGATCACTGACAGTTGGCGGTTGATGTTGCCGTGAAGAAATCGCCCAAACAGAATATGTGAAAACACACTGATGAAAGCCTTAGCAAACACCCCGACTTGTTTGGGGCGCTTGCTTTGAGTTGGCAGCAGACAAAAAAAGCCCTTTTGGCCTTTCAGTGGGGCAAAAAGTGGGGCAAAAATAAGTACCTCGAAAAAACGATGAGCCATAAAAAAATCCAGTCACCGCTAAGTGACTGGATTTCTTGGAAATAAATGGTCGGGACGGAGTGATTCGAACACTCGACCCCTAGCACCCCATGCTAGTGCGCTACCGGACTGCGCTACGCCCCGACTAGGCGTGAAACCTGTTCCTCTTCTCGAGGAACGCTCAAGAATATATCGCAAGCTTTTGAAAACTGGAAGTATTTAAAAGCAGGAATTTATTTCTTGAGTACCACCAGAACATCTTCGAGCTCGGCGATCATCTGGCGGATCATTTGCTTGTATTGGGTGGTGTCGTCTTTGGCTTCATCACCGGACAAACGCAGGCGCGCTCCGCCGATGGTGAACCCCTGATCATAAAGGAGCGCGCGGATCTGCCGGATCATCAGCACGTCCTGGCGCTGATAATACCGGCGGTTTCCGCGGCGTTTGACAGGGTTGAGTTGAGGAAACTCCTGCTCCCAGTAGCGCAGCACGTGTGGTTTAACCGCACACAGTTCGCTGACTTCACCAATGGTGAAGTAGCGTTTGCCCGGGATGACGGGGAGCTCGTCGTTATGACTTGGTTCCAGCATAAGCCTCAACTCGGGCCTTCAACTTCTGCCCTGGACGAAAGGTGACCACACGGCGAGCCGTGATCGGGATTTCTTCCCCCGTTTTCGGATTGCGGCCAGGCCGCTGGCGTTTGTCCCGAAGGTCGAAATTGCCGAAACCGGACAATTTGACTTGTTCGTTGTCTTCGAGCGCGTGCCTGATTTCTTCAAAAAACAGTTCGACCAATTCCTTGGCCTCCCGTTTGTTCAGGCCCAGCTCTTCATACAGACGTTCCGCCATCTCAGCTTTCGTCAGAGCCCCCATACGTCACTTCCTTAACGTGGCGTTCAACCTTTGTTCGAGCGAGGTGAGGATGTTTTGCGTTGCGGTATTCACCTCATCGTCATTAAGAGTGCGCGATGGATGCTGCCAGGTCAAGCCGACTGCGAGGCTTTTTCTATCAGGATCAATGCCTTTACCCTGATACACGTCAAATAGCCTGAGGTCTGTCAGCCATTCGCCTGCATTTTCACGGATTACGTCCAGTACAGCCGTGGCTGCAACGTCTTTGTGCGCAATCAGTGCAAGGTCACGACGCACTTCAGGAAAGCGCGATAACTCGTGGAATTTCGGCATTTTGCCCGACGCTACTTCCGCCAGAACCAGTTCGAAGACGAAGACCGGACGGTCGAGACCGAGGGTTTTCGACAATTCGGGGTGGATCGCGCCAATGAAGCCGACCAGACGACCATCACGTTCGATGCGCGCGGTTTGACCCGGGTGCAGCGCGGGGTGCTTGCCCGGTACGAAAGTGAATGCATCCAGGGCACCGGCGAAGCCGAGCACCGCTTCCACGTCAGCCTTGACGTCGAAGAAGTCGACGGTGTCGCGGCCTTGCGCCCAGCCTTCCGGCAGACGGCTGCCACAAACCACGCCGGCCAGCATCGGTTCTTGCTTCAGGCCTTCGAGTTGACCCACGAAACGCAGGCCACTTTCGAACAGGCGCACGCGATCCTGCTGGCGGTTCAGGTTGTGCTGAAGCGACTTGACCAGACCTGGCCACAAGGACGAACGCATGGCGGCCATGTCGTTGGAAATCGGATTGGCCAGCAATAACGGCTCCACACCCGGATTAAACAGTTCGAACTGTTTCGGATCGATGAAGCTGTAGGTAATGGCTTCCTGGTAACCACGGGCAACCAGCAGGCGGCGCAGTTCTGGCAGGTCGCTACGCGCCTCTGCCTTGGCTTGCGGCGCCAGGCGCGCTTGCGGATAACGAACCGGCAAACGGTTGTAGCCGTACAGGCGTGCCAGCTCTTCGATCAGGTCGACTTCCAGGCTGATATCGAAGCGATGGCTTGGCACTTCTACACGCCACTGCCCTGCTCCGTCGGCAGTAATGGTCAGGCCCAAAGCGTTGAGCAGACGCTCCACTTCAGCCGAATCCATTTCCATGCCCAGCATCTGGGTAATGCGCTGGGCACGCAGGGTGACCGGAGCAATTTTCGGCAGGTGCTGTTCGCTGACGGTCTCGATGATCGGACCTGCTTCACCACCGGTGATGTCCAGCAGCAAGCCAGTCGCGCGCTCCATGGCCTCGCGGGCCAGTTGCCAGTCCACGCCACGCTCATAGCGATGCGATGCATCGGTGTGCAGGCCATAGGAACGGGCCTTGCCGGCTACGGCGATCTGGTCGAAGAAGGCGCTTTCCAGGAACACATCGCGTGTGGTCGCGGAGACACCGCTGTGCTCGCCACCCATGACGCCGGCAATTGCCAGTGCGCGGGAATGATCGGCAATCACCAGCGTATCGCTACGCAGGGTGACTTCCTGGCCGTCGAGCAGCACCAGCTTCTCGCCCTCTTCGGCCATGCGCACACGGATGCCTCCGTTGATTTCGGCGAGGTCGAAGGCGTGCAGTGGCTGACCCAGCTCAAGCATCACGTAGTTGGTGATGTCGACGGCAGCGTCGATGCTGCGCACATCCGCGCGACGCAGACGCTCTACCATCCACAGCGGCGTAGGCTTGGACAGGTCAACGTTACGAATCACACGACCGAGGTAGCGCGGGCACGCGGCCGGCGCCAGCACTTCTACCGAACGTACTTCGTCGTGCGCGGCAGGCACCGCAGCCACCACCGGACGGACCACCGGAGCGGCGTACAGCGCGCCGACCTCACGAGCCAGACCGGCGAGGGACAGGCAGTCACCACGGTTCGGGGTCAGGTCGACCTCGATGCTGGCGTCTTCCAGGTCCAGGTAAACGCGGAAGTCTTCGCCCACCGGCGCATCGGCCGGCAGCTCCATCAGGCCGTCATTGCCTTCACCGACCTGCAGCTCGGATTGCGAGCACAGCATGCCGTTGGACTCAACGCCACGCAGCTTGGCTTTCTTGATCTTGAAGTCGCCTGGCAGCTCGGCACCGATCATGGCGAAAGGAATCTTCAGGCCCGGGCGCACGTTGGGCGCACCGCAAACCACCTGGAAGGTTTCCGAACCGTTGCTGACCTGGCACACGCGCAGCTTGTCGGCGTCCGGGTGCTGCTCGGTGCTCAGCACCTCGCCAACGACCACGCCACTGAAAACACCGGCGGCCGGCGTAACGCTATCGACCTCAAGACCGGCCATCGACAGACGAGCAACCAGCTCGTCGCGACTTACCTGCGGGCTAACCCAGCCACGCAGCCATTGTTCACTGAATTTCATCCTGCTCTCCTAAGAATTCGTTACGACTAGCGAAATTGCGCGAGGAACCGCAAGTCGTTGTCGAAGAACAGACGCAAGTCGTTCACGCCGTAACGCAGCATGGCCAGACGCTCAACGCCCATGCCGAAGGCAAAGCCCGAGAACTCTTCCGGGTCGATCCCGGACATGCGCAGCACGTTCGGGTGAACCATGCCGCAGCCCATCACTTCCAGCCAACCGGTCTGCTTGCAGACGCGGCAGCCTTTACCGCTGCACATCACGCATTCCATGTCGACTTCAGCGGATGGCTCGGTGAACGGGAAGTACGAAGGACGGAAACGCACGGCCAGTTCTTTTTCGAAGAACACCCGCAGGAACTCTTCGATGGTGCCCTTGAGGTCGGCGAAATTGATGTCGCGATCGACCAGCAGGCCTTCGACCTGGTGGAACATCGGCGAGTGGGTGATATCGGAGTCGCTGCGGTATACGCGGCCTGGGCAGACGATGCGGATCGGCGGCTGCTTGGACTCCATGGTGCGGACCTGTACCGGCGAGGTATGGGTGCGCAACAGCATGTTCGCATTGAAATAGAAGGTGTCATGCATCGACCGGGCCGGGTGATGGCCTGGGATGTTGAGTGCTTCGAAGTTGTGATAGTCGTCTTCGACCTCGGGGCCTTCGGCGATGCCGTAGCCGATACGGGTGAAGAACTGTTCGACGCGTTCCAGAGTGCGGGTAACCGGATGCAGACCACCGGAGGTCTGACCACGGCCAGGCAGGGTCACGTCAATGGACTCGGCGGAGAGTTTGGCAGCCAGATCGGCTTCTTCAAACAACGCCTTGCGCGCATTGAGAACCTCTGTGACACGCTCCTTGGCAACGTTGATCAGCGCACCGACTTGCGGACGCTCTTCTGCCGGCAAATTCCCCAGGGTCTTCATCACCTGAGTCAATTCACCCTTCTTGCCAAGGTAGTGAACCCGGATTTGCTCCAGGGCATTGATATCTTCAGCGCTTTGCACAGCCTCTAGAGCTTGCGAGACGAGCGCATCCAGGTTTTCCATGTACAGACTCCAGATACAAAATAGGGGAAGAGCTTGAAGGCTCTTCCCCTATTTATGACGTTTAACACCTGGCCCCACAGATGCGAGGCCGGGTGACTGTCGGGGGTACTTAAGCCAAGGTGGCTTTAGCTTTCTCGACAATCGCAGCAAACGCCGCTTTTTCGTTCACTGCCAGATCAGCCAGAACCTTACGGTCGATCTCGATGGACGCTTTTTTCAGGCCGGCGATGAAACGGCTGTAGGACAGACCGTTGATACGAGCACCAGCGTTGATACGAGCGATCCACAGAGCGCGGAACTGACGTTTTTTCTGACGACGGTCACGGTAGGCGTATTGGCCTGCCTTGATTACCGCTTGCTTGGCAACACGGAATACGCGGGAGCGTGCGCCGTAGTAACCTTTAGCAAGTTTCAGAATTTTTTTGTGACGCTTACGGGCAATGACGCCACGCTTTACACGAGCCATGAGTTACTTCCTCTATTCTTGACTAAAATTAACGAAGGCGCAGCATGCGCTCGACTTTTGCCACGTCAGACGGATGCAGCAAGCTGCTACCGCGCAGTTGACGCTTACGCTTGGTCGACATTTTGGTCAGGATGTGGCTCTTGAAAGCGTGCTTGTGCTTGATACCGTTAGCAGTTTTCAGAAACCGCTTAGCAGCACCACTTTTGGTCTTCATTTTTGGCATGTTCGGATACTCCGCATTCAGTTGATAAACATAATCAGAAGGCCTGCCGTGCCCTGTTGATTACTTCTTCTTTTTCGGGGCGATGACCATGATCAGCTGGCGTCCTTCCATCTTAGGATGCTGTTCGACCGAACCGTACTCGAGCAAGTCACCTTCAACTCGCTTGAGGAGTTCCATCCCCAGCTCCTGGTGGGCCATCTCACGGCCGCGGAATCGCAAGGATACCTTGGCCCTGTCCCCGTCACTCAGGAAACGTACCAGGTTGCGCAGTTTTACCTGGTAATCCCCTTCCTCCGTCCCTGGACGAAACTTGATTTCTTTAACCTGAATCTGCTTCTGGTTTTTCTTGGCCGCAGCAATCTGCTTCTTCTTTTCGAAGATCGATTTGCCGTAGTCCATCAGTTTGCAAACAGGTGGTACTGCATCGGCGGAAATCTCCACCAGATCCAGCTTGGCCTCTTCAGCCTTAAGAAGCGCGTCTTCAATTGACACAATCCCAAGCTGTTCACCTTCAGCACCAATTAACCGAACCTCGCGGGCCGAGATATTCTCGTTGATCGGGGCTTTCGGTGCAGCTCGTTTATCTTGTCTCATTTCACGCTTAATAATAATTACTCCGAATCTGGGCGACCACGCCGGGAAACCGCTTGCGCGAGAAACTCAGCGAACTGGGCGACGGGCATCGAGCCCAGGTCAGCACCTTCACGAGTACGCACAGCGACAGTCTGCATCTCGACTTCCCGATCTCCGATAACCAAGAGATAAGGAACCTTGAGCAAAGTATGCTCGCGGATTTTAAAGCCGATTTTTTCATTTCTCAAGTCAGACTTGGCACGGAATCCGCTTTCGTTGAGGGTTTTTTCAACCTCGGCGGCGAAATCCGCTTGTTTGTCGGTGATATTCATCACCACTGCCTGGGTCGGAGCAAGCCACGCCGGGAATGCACCCTCGTAGTGCTCGATCAGGATTCCGACGAAACGTTCGAAGGACCCGAGGATCGCCCGGTGCAACATCACCGGGTGCTTGCGACTGTTGTCTTCGGAGACGTATTCGGCTCCCAGACGCACTGGCAGGTTAAAATCGAGCTGCAGGGTACCACACTGCCAGACCCGACCAAGACAATCTTTCAGCGAGAATTCGATCTTCGGACCGTAGAAGGCCCCCTCACCCGGCTGCAGATCGTACGGCAAGCCAGCACTATCAAGGGCTGCAGCCAATGCCGCTTCGGCGCGATCCCACAGTTCGTCGGAACCGACGCGTTTTTCCGGACGAGTGGACAGCTTCATCTCGACGTCTTTAAAGCCGAAATCGGCGTAGACGTCCATGGTCAGCTTGATAAACGCAGCGGACTCGGCCTGCATCTGCTCTTCGGTGCAGAAGATGTGGGCGTCGTCTTGAGTGAACGCACGCACGCGCATGATGCCGTGCAAGGCACCCGATGGCTCGTTACGGTGGCAGGCACCGAACTCGGCCAGGCGCATCGGCAACTCGCGGTAGCTTTTCAGGCCCTGGTTGAACACCTGCACGTGGCAAGGGCAGTTCATTGGCTTGATCGCGTAGTCGCGGTTTTCCGACTGGGTGGTGAACATGTTGTCGGCGTAGTTGGCCCAGTGCCCGGATTTCTCCCACAGGCTGCGGTCAACGACTTGCGGCGTCTTGATTTCGAGATAGCCGTTGTCGCGCTGAACCTTGCGCATGTACTGCTCGAGCACCTGGTACAAAGTCCAGCCGTTCGGGTGCCAGAACACCATGCCCGGCGACTCTTCCTGGGTGTGGAACAGGCCCAGGCGCTTGCCGATCTTGCGGTGGTCGCGTTTTTCGGCTTCTTCAATGCGCTGGATGTAAGCAGCCAGTTGCTTCTTGTCCGCCCATGCGGTGCCGTAGACGCGCTGCAATTGCTCGTTCTTGGCATCGCCACGCCAGTAGGCGCCGGACAGCTTGGTCAGCTTGAAGGATTTCAGGAAGCGCGTGTTCGGCACGTGCGGACCGCGGCACATGTCGACGTATTCTTCGTGATAGTAAAGGCCCATGGCCTGTTCGTTCGGCATGTCCTCGACCAGGCGCAACTTGTAGTCTTCGCCACGGGCCTTGAACACTTCGATCACTTCGGCGCGCGGAGTGACTTTCTTGATCACGTCGTAATCTTTTTCGATCAGTTGCTGCATGCGCTGTTCGATGGCGGCCAGGTCGTCCGGAGTGAAAGGACGTTCGAAGGCGATGTCGTAATAGAAACCTTCGTCGATGACCGGGCCGATGACCATCTTGGCGGTCGGGTACAGCTGCTTGACCGCGTGGCCAACCAGGTGGGCGCAAGAGTGGCGAATGATCTCCAGCCCCTCTTCATCCTTTGGCGTGATGATTTGCAGCGACGCGTCGCTGTCGATGATGTCGCTGGCGTCGACCAGCTTGCCATTGACCTTGCCAGCAACGGTGGCCTTGGCCAGGCCTGCACCGATAGATGCGGCGACCTCGGCTACGGAAACCGGGTGATCGAATGAACGTTGACTGCCGTCGGGAAGAGTAATAGTTGGCATGGCGCCTCCTCTCCTAGTGGTGACCCCTACCAAAGGTCACGTGGGTTGGGATGAGCCAGTACAAGATCCGGTCCAGGCCATTCAATGACGAACGCCTGCCTTACAGCGGCAGGAGCCTTGCGGCCAACCGGAAAACCGAACCAGAGTGACTGGGATTCAAATCAGGGTTAATCGCGCATCTGCCGCTACCGGGACTGAAGGTCCGTCGGAGCCTGCAAACGCCCGAGCGGGGCATGCTAGCACAGATGAACGGTGGTAGCTGCGCAGAGGCTTTCCAACGCGGCAAATCAGGCGTTTTTATGCCAGAGTGATGAACTTGAGCCGCGCGTTAGCGCTCAGATAACAAGACATTGACCTCAAAGGAGCATCTTGGCATGCATCTGAATCGTTTATTCGCTGTTGTCGCACCAATCGTTCTGCTGCTGCCGCTGGCCGCCCACGCCGAATGGCCAAAAGGTGAACGCGAGAAGTACATGTCTCAGTGTGTTCCTGCGGCTGCGGAACAAATCGGTCCAGCTGCGGCCAAGGCCCACTGCGCTTGTGGTGCCGATGCGATCAAGTCGTTCCCGGCCAGCGACATCCAGGCATTGATGGATAACAAAGCCAGTGACGCCCTGAAACAGAAAGCGTTTAGCCAAATTGCAGCCTGCAAGGCTGAGAACAAAGCCAAAAATTAAGCACAGACCTGCGTTCTCAAACCCTGTTTTACTGGCAAAAAGTCCCCAAAACAGCCCATTCCGTACATTTTATGCAGGTTTTACAGCTTTTTTTATCACCTTTACTTTCGGCCAGAGGCCTTATAAAACGGGGCCTCCAGCCATTTAAAGATATAAAAAAACCACGACTGATCGGCAAACAGCTCGCCCGGGGGGGTCCCAAACCGAACATTTCGACTATGATACCCGGGTGTGCCCAGTTGGCCTGAGCAGCACAGTACTACTGAAAATATATGTTTCTTGGAGATACACCATGTCTAATCGCCAAACCGGCACCGTTAAATGGTTCAACGATGAAAAAGGCTTCGGCTTCATCACTCCTCAAGGTGGCGGTGACGACCTGTTCGTACACTTCAAAGCTATCGAAAGCGACGGTTTCAAAAGCCTGAAAGAAGGCCAGACTGTTTCCTTCGTGGCTGAGAAAGGCCAAAAGGGTATGCAAGCTGCTCAAGTTCGCCCAGAGTAATTTCCAGGCGCACTAAAAAAACCCCGTCCATGTGACGGGGTTTTTTATGGCCGGAACAAAAACGAACGATCAGCCGCAGTTGACGCGGGTCACTATCCGGCTGGCATCGGTGTTCAGGTTCAGGCGATCGGAACGGTACTCCAGCGTCACCATATCGGTTGGCAGCAGGAACCGTGCGCTTTGCGCTCCTGCGCGGGTACGCGCCTGCTCAAGCAGTTGCGGCGATGCCTGTTTGCCGATAGTGAACTCGGCAGCCTTTGCCTCACAACGACTGTGACCCGAGTCAGTCGTCGCAACATCAGAGGTTGCCGACTCCGTAGAGGTAGTGCTGCAACCGGCCAGCGTGGCAACGGCCAGCAAAGTACCCAATGACGCGAGCTTCCAAGGCATGAAGCCTCCTTATTCAATGATTAAGCTGAGATCGTGCGACAACCAGACTGGCGTTTGGTTTCACCGGCAGCGCTAGCACCCTGCCCGCAATCCGGACGAACCGCGATTTTGCCTGAGCAGCGCCCTCCCCTTAATCACTGAATCGTGACTGAATATGAACGACGCTCAATAGACGTCGATATAGTCGTAAGGCGGATTGGGCCAGTTCTCCTTCAAGGCATTGAAGATTTGCATGACCCAGACTTCATCGCTGGCCGCGACCAGCCCGACATAACCGGAGCCCTTGGCCCAGGTTTCCAGACGAAACAACAAGCCGTCGATATCGGTACCGCCCACGACACCCGAGGAAATATAGGCAATGCCTCCTCGGGTGACCCGCAATTGGGTGTGCTCATCATCACTGGCGCCGGCCAGCAACTGACGCACGGCCTCAAGGGTCAGGTCATCTGGAGAGTTCAAATCGATCTGCACGGCGCATTCCCTGAATATTCGTCAAAGACCAAGTGTCGCATAGCCCACCTTTGCCGCCTAAGTCGGCGTGTCAAAAGCCCCGCAAAATGGTTAACTCGGCACTCAGACTTCCCCGACCTCACGAGTGCCACCATGACCACCGTAAGCATCGACGCTGACATCAAGGCCAAGTGGCAGGACGGCCACAGCTCCTACAGTCCAGGCAGCACGGAGGAGCTTGCCATCATCGGTATCGACCTGTTGGTCAGGGATATTGGAACCGAAGCCGCGCAATCGTTCATCGAGCAGATTTTCGAGAAGCATTTGTCAGACCAAAAGGCCGAAGCGCTCAGCGGCCGGGAGTGAACCCCGCAGGCAGGCACCTGCGGGGCTTGACGCTTATTTCAGGCGGGCCAGGCGCTCGGTCAGCAGATCGAAAAAGCCCTGGGCATCACCGCTTTCAACCCAGAAGGCATTCTTTGGTGCTTTCAAGCCGTCATGCCAGTCGACGATGGTTTGTCCAAAGGTTGGTCCTTCGCGGCTATCGACAACCACGTTGACCGAGCGACCGCTGAACAATTGCGGCTTGAGCAGATAAGCGATCACCGTGGCGTCATGCACCGGCCCACCCGGGATGCCGTAGTGTTCCATGTCGCCCTTGATGTATTCATTGAGAATGTCGCCCACCAGCCGGCTGGCGTTGTTGTTCAGCGCGGCAATTTGATTCAGGCGCGCTTCGCTGGTAAGGATCTTGTGGGTCACATCCAGCGGCAGGTAAGTCAGCTTCACGCCACTCTTGAGTACCACTTCGGCGGCCTGCGGATCGGCAAACAGATTGAACTCGGCTACCGGCGTGATGTTGCCGCCATTGAAGTGCGCGCCGCCCATGACCACCACTTCCTTGATGCCCCGGACGATATCCGGTTCCTGGATCAGCGCCAGGGCCAGGTTGGTCTGCGGGCCGAGCATGGCGATAGTCATGCTGTGAGGCTTGGCCGATTTCAGGGTATCGATCAGATAAGTCACGGCACTGCCCGTGGCCAGGCCTTTCCTGGGCTCATGCACGGCAATGCCCGAGAGCCCTTCCATGCCATGAATGTCCTCGGCGTAGATGGGTGTGCGCATCAGGGGCCTTGGCGCGCCCGCATAGACCGGCACTTCTTCGCGCCCCGCCCACTCCCGGGCCAGTCGCGCATTGCGCGAGGTCTTGTCCAGGCGAACGTTGCCGGCAACGGTGGTCAATGCCCGGACATTCAGCTCATCCGGCGACGCCAGCGCGAATAACAGGGCGACGACATCGTCAGCCCCTGGATCGGTGTCGATGATCAGGTCGATTTTTTCTGACGCCTCGGCGTTCGATGCAGTAATCAGGGACAAAAGCAGCAGGCTCCGGAGCAGTGGGTACAGTTTTTGAGCATAGCGATACACGGCGAACTCCTTGTGCATGGGACATCAAAACGCGGACAACCAGTTAAAACGTTACGCCGGCTACCAGCACAATGTTGCAGTACGGCTGGCACTCGCCTGTACGAACAACCGCTCTCGCTTGTCGGCTCAAGACCTTGAATTGTTCATGGGTGAGCACTTCACGTCGCCCCAATGCGCCTTCGCCGTTCAGCTCTTCCAGCGCGACCAGGGCCGACGGTTTTTTATCGAAGAGCTCCTGAGCCAGCACATGGCTTTCGACCTGCATCTCACTGAGCGCCACCTTCAAGGTGCTGACAAAATCCGGAATGCCATGGGTCAAGGCCAGGTCGATCAATTCAACGCCTGGAGGAACCGGCAAACCGGCGTCCCCGATGACGACCATGTCGCCATGCCCCAATGAGGCAATCAGCCGCGACAAAGCAATGTTGAGCAGTGGTGTCTTTTTCATTGGTTTTTAAACGCCTGCACATCGCTCAAGGCGGGAATCGACGGTTGCGCGCCGGCACGGGTGACAGACAGCGCCGCAGCCCCTTGCCCGAAGCGGATTGCCTGCACTTCATCCTTGCCCGCTGCCAGCGCCGCAGCGAAACCGCCCACGAATGTATCGCCGGCCGCCGTTGTGTCGACAGCCTGCACGACGGGCGCGGGGAAATGTTCGAAACGCTGGCCATCGGCAAACAGCGAACCTTGCGCACCAAGGGTGATGATCACCTTACCGGCGCCCAGGGCAATCAGCTTGGTCGCCGCGGTTTGCGCGGATTCCAGGGAGTCCACGGACACTCCGCTCAGCGCCGACGCTTCGCTCTCGTTGGGAATCAGGTAATCGATCGACGCGTACCAGTCCACTGGCAAGGGACGGCTGGCCGGCGCGGGGTTGAGGATGACCGTCTTGCCCAGTTCGCGACCGCGCTTGAGCGCATGGCCAACGGAGGCATCAGGTACTTCCAGCTGACAGATGAGCACGTCCGCCGCCTGTATGACCGAATCAAAACGGTCAATGGCTTCAGCCGTCAGCTCACCGTTGGCACCGGGGACGATGACGATCGTGTTCTGGCTGTTGTCGTCGACCACAATCAACGCCACGCCGCTGGAACCTTCAACGGTGCTGACCGCCTGACAATCGATCTGTTCGGCCAACAGCGCCCCGCGCAGCGCCTCACCATAAGCATCGTCACCCACGCAGCCGATCATCGACACCTGCGCTCCCAGCCGCGCCGCAGCCACGGCCTGATTGGCGCCCTTGCCGCCGGAGACGGTGGCAAACGAATGACCAATCAGCGTTTCACCGCCCTTGGGCAAGCGCGGCGCACGGGTCACCAGGTCCATGTTCAAACTGCCAATCACCACTACTTTTGCTGACATACATTGCTACTCATCGATTCTGTTTCGGCGACGCTGTTGATTTAGCGGCGTCCTGTTTTCAACGGAACTGGGTAAACACGCCGGCCAGCGGCGCCGTCGATTCACGGATGACGATACTCGGCGTCACGATCCGCTGATCGGTCGCCAGACCCGGCGTGGCGATCCGTCGTAAAAGCACTTCGGCAGCCATTTCGCCGAGCTGCAGGATTGATTGCCCGACCGTGGTCAACGACGGATAGACATACCGACTCATCTGGATATCGTCGAAGCCGATCACCGACAACTCGCTCGGTACGCGAATATTGCGCTCGGCGGCAGCTCGCAGCACGCCGATGCCGATCATGTCGTTGGCGGCAAAAATGGCAGTAGGCGGATGGCTTTCCAGCAAAATCGCGGCAGCGCTGTAACCGCCAGTGCTGGTGAAATCACTTGCCAGCATGCGCCCGGAAGAGACTTCGACGCCCGCCTCTTTCAGGGCCCGGCAATAACCCGCCAGACGCATCTGCGCCACACTGGTGTTTTCCGGCCCGCTGATCGTGGCGATGTCCCGGTGGCCCAGTTCCAGCAGGTGCCGGGTCGCCAGGTACGCGCCGTATTCATGGTCGATGCGCACAAGGTCCGCATCGACACCGTCCAGTCCACGGTCGACAATCACCATGGGCGTGCGCACGCCCTTGAGGCCTTGAGCCAGACCGCTGTCGCCACCAGCCGAGGCGACAATCAGGCCGTCGATGCGTTTTTCCAGCAGCACACGCAGGTAACTGCGCTGCTTGTCCGGATTATCGTCGGAGTTGCACAGGATGACGCAGTAACCGTTGCGCTCGCAGTAATCCTCGATACCCCGGGCCAGTTCGGCAAAATACGGGTTGAGGCTGTTGGGGACCAAAAGGCCGATGGTCGCCGTGGTCTTGGCCTTAAGAGAACGGGCCACCGCGCTGGGGACGTAATCGAGGGTCTTGATCGCCTCTTCGACCTTGATCCGGACTTCTTCACTGACCGGACGGGTCTTGTTCACCACATGGGACACCGTGGTGTAGGAAATGCCGGCAAGGGCTGCCACATCTTTGATAGTCGCCATGACTCAGGTCCGCCGGCTTGCGCGTTGACTGCGATAAGTGTCCAGCACCACCGCCACCACGATCACGGCGCCGGTTATGATGCGTTTGGTCGGCTCGGTTGCCCCGATCTGCGCCAGCCCCGCGGCCAGTACAGAAATGATCAGGACGCCGAAAAACGTGCTGATCACCGAACCGCGCCCGCCCATCAGGCTGGTCCCGCCGATCACGACGGCTGCGATTACCTGCAACTCAAGACCGGAACCAGCATTCGGGTCGGCAGCTTCCAGGCGAGAAATCTGGAACAACGCCGCAACACCGGCGAGCAACCCCATCAGGCTGAAAACCAGGATCTTGTAAGGCTTCGGATTGATCCCCGCCAGCCGTACGGCCTCCTCGTTGGTGCCGATACCGATCAGGTAACGACCGAACACCGTGCGGGTCAACACGGCCTGGGCGATGAAAATGATCAGCAACGCAATGATGAACGAGGGTGAGATGCCGAAGGCGATCGGATTGGACAACCAGGCGAACGCATCGCCGATGTAGGCCGTACGCGAACCGGTCATCTGGTACGCCACCCCGCGAGCCATTTCCAGTACGCCCAGGGACACGATGAACGAAGGTATCCGCCACGCCACCGTGATCGAACCGGTGATGGTGCCCGCGAGCGCCGCGACGGCCATGCCGAGCAACGCTGCGGGCAGAACGCTCCAGCCCCAGCCAAGTATCGCCACGCTGACGGTCGAGGCCGCCAGTGCCAGCACCGAGCCGACCGACAGATCGATGCCCCCGATGATCAACACAAAGGTCATACCGACCGCCAGCACCATCAGGTCCGGAATCTGGTTGGCCAGGGTGCTGAACGTGTCGTACGACAGGAAGTGACTGCTCAACACCGAGAACAGCACGATCATCGCCAACAAGGCCCCCGCCAGCCCCAGGTAGGTGCCCAGGCCGTAGAAGTTGCCACTGTGTTTGCCGGCGGAAGAAGCGGTTTTCATGGAAGATCCCTAGGCGCGGCTTCGTTCAGCAGCGCATCACGTTTTTGGTAGCCGGCAAAAGCAGCGGCGAGCAACTCATCCTGGGTCCAACTGTCGCGATCGAATGTATCGATCAGGCTTCCTGCCGAGAGCACGCCGATCCGGTCGCAGATCAGCATCAGCTCGCGCAAGTCGCTGGAGACCACCACCAGCGCCTTGCCCTGGCGGGTCAACTCACCGAGCAGGTTGTAGATATCGAACTTGGCGCCGACGTCGATGCCGCGGGTCGGCTCGTCGAACAGCAGCACCGAGCAGTCGCGCTCCAGCCAACGGCCGATGACGACCTTCTGCTGATTGCCGCCGGACAACTCAGACACCAACTGTGCCGGGCCGGAACTGCGAATGCGCATGGCGTCGATTTGACGCTGGGCCAGGGCGTTCTCGCCAGCGTTGTCGACAAAGCCGGCGCTGGAGATGCCGGGCATGTTGCCCAAGGCGATATTGGCGCCGATCGACTGCGTCAACAAAAGGCCTTCGCCCTTGCGATCTTCAGTGATCAACGCAATGCCGTGCCCTACCGCATCGACCGGCGAACGAATGCTGACGACTTGCGCCGGCGCGCCCAAGGCAATCGTGCCGCTGTCGGCGATATCTGCACCGAAGATCAGGCGCAACAACTCGGTGCGCCCCGCGCCGATCAAACCGGAAATCCCGAAAATCTCCCCGGCACGGACTTCGAACGACACATCACGGACCTTGTCGCCACGGGTCAGGCCCTTGACCGTCAGCATCGGAGCGCCAATCTTGCGCGCCCCCATATCGATGTGTTCGCCGAGCTCGCGGCCGACCATCAGCGTGACCAATTGCTCGCTGTTGTAGTTGGCCATCGGCTCGACACAGACCAGGTTGCCGTCGCGCAGCACGGCAATGCGCTGAGCCACCCGCGCCAGCTCTTCGAGACGGTGGGAGATGTAGATGATCGATACGCCACGCGCCTGCAGGCGAGTGATTTGCTCGAACAGCATTTCGACTTCGCGCGCAGTGAGCATCGCCGTCGGCTCATCGAGAATCAGCACATGGCAATCGCCAATCAGGTTGCGGGCGATCTCCACCATTTGCTGGTGACCGATGCCCAGTTCGCCGACCAGGGTGTCCGGGTCAATGGCGTCGAGCCCGACCTGGGCCATGGCCTCGATGGCAGCCTTGCGCAACTGTTTGCGACTGATCCAGCCGCCGCTGTTGGGCAGGTTGTCGAGAAACAGGTTTTCCGCCACTGACAGGGTCGGCAGCAGATTGAGCTCCTGCATGACCATGCGGATACCGAGGCCTTCAGCCTGAGTCCGGCTCCCCGGGCGATAGTCCTGCCCCTGGAACTGCATCTGGCCGGTGGTCGGCGTGACCAGCCCGCCAATAATCTTCGAAAGCGTGCTTTTGCCCGCCCCGTTCTCGCCGGTCAGAGCCAGCACTTCACCGCGCATGAGCGTCAGGTCTATGCCGCTCAATACCGGTTGGGCGTAGGTCTTGCCGATACCGCTGACCGAAAGGACAGCGTTCGGAGTGGAAGCTGACATAAAAACTCTCCACGCGCCCGTCCAGCTGGACGAGCGCCGTTGCGTCGCCAAAAGGTTATTTGGTGACCAGCTCTACCGGCGTTTCGATCACGCCATTGGCGCCGCCGTCGACCTTCTCGCCCTTGAGAATTTTCAATGCCGTCTCGATGCCGAACACTGCCTGTTTGGCCGCAAACTGGTCTGCGGTGGCCAGCACCCGACCATCCTTGAGCATCGGCTGAATGGCGTTGATGTTGTCGTAGCCGACCACTTGCACCTTGCCGGCCTTGCCCGCGGCGCGCACCGCAGACACTGCACCAACCGCCATGCTGTCATTGCCAGCCAACAGGGCCTTGGTTTGCGGGTATTCGCTGAGAATCGACGCGGCCACCTTGTTGCCCTTGTCGATCTCCCAGTCACCGGATTGCAGGGACACGACCTTGATCTGCGCCGCCTCCATCGCATCCTTGAAACCTGCAGTGCGCTGCTGGGCATTGGTGGTGGTGGACACACCCTCGATGATGCCGACTTCGTCACCGGCCTTCAGTTGTTTGGCCAGGTAATCACCCACCAGCCGCGCGCCCTTGCGGTTGTCCGGGCCTACGAACGGAACATTGATGTTCTTGCTTTTGACGACGGCGGGGTCCAGCTGGTTGTCGATGTTGATCACGGTGATACCGGCATCGATGGCTTTCTTGATCACCGGCACCATGGCTTTGGAGTCTGCCGGCGCAATCACCAGCGCATTGACCTTGGCCAGGATCATCTGCTCGACGATCCGCGTCTGGCCGGCGGTGTCGGTTTCATCCTTGATGCCGTTGGAGATCAGGTCGAATTCGCCGGAGTGATCTTTCTGGTAGGCCTTGGCGCCGTCTTCCATGGTCAGGAAGAACTCGTTGGCCAGGGATTTCATGACCAGGGCGACTTTCGGTTTTTCAGTGGTTTCAGCGAAGGCTGAAGAGACAGGCAATGCAGCGGATGCGGCAGCCAGCATAGCGACAGCGAGAAGACGTCCAGCGAATGGCAGCTTCATGGGTTCACTCCGATCTTATGATTATTGTGAGCAACGCTTGCGCTGGCGTAAGCTTCACGACCCACAGTGATGGAATGCCATCAGCGTGGCTCGCGCAAACGTTTGCGTGAACCAAACTATGCGAACCCTGCCGGTATTTGTCAACGACCTGAAAAGTGCTTTCAGAGATGTTCAGCGAAAAAACGGCATGCATCTCATGCCGTAGTGTTGACCACCGATCCCGTGCCAGAACCCTTGGTCAGCTCCTTGATCAGACTCGCGCTCACTTGCAGGATGGCACCGGTGGTTTCGGCAACCTGCCCCTGAATGGCCGCTACCGCGGTGGTCTTGGCTTCCGGAGTCGGATAGGACGCTGCCTGGGCCTGCGCCAGTTGCTGCTGTTGCTCACGCAATTGCTGTTGCAGTTCCTTCAGGCGCTTGAGCAAGACCTTCACCGCCACGCTGGTGTTATCGCTCGTTTCCGATTCGGCCGATGCACCGGCACTTTCTCCCAGGCCTACCGGAGCGGTTTTAACCTGGGTGCCGTCGCCTTCCTTTACACCCGGCGCGTTGGCAGCCGTATCCCCTGTCGCGTCGCCCACAGCACGAATGGTCGCCGCAGACGTCCCCCCGATAGTGATACCCGCGGCATTCGGGAAGCCAATAGATAACGACATGTGAGCTCCTGCAGAAATAGATCCCTTGAAGGAGCATCGACCGACTAGCGCTTTTCTTGAGTCGTTCACGACGATTTGACGCGTTTAAATCTTAAACAGGACTGCCATCCTTTTCGGAGAGCCGAACGCAAAAGACACACATGTTCGGCAATCCGGACGTCAGGAGCGGAAACCGCCTCCGGACACAAACTGCAATACCATTACAAATCATTAAGTTAGGCGTGTTTTTCGATTCAGGGTGTTACTGGTACAGATCCTGCTCTTCTCCTCATACCTCCGGCGTTCAGATTCGCCCGGGGCGCATCTAGATGAACCTGCATCTGCACCGTCTCACAACTAGAAGAGAAAAATAATGACATCTGCATTCAAGACCTTTGTTCCGGGCGCCTTGGCCCTGCTACTGCTTCTGCCTACCGCCCTACAGGCCAAAGAAGCCGAAACCCAACAGAAACTGGCCAACGTGGTGATTCTCGCCACCGGTGGCACCATTGCCGGCGCAGGGGCCAGCGCCGCCAACAGCGCAACCTATCAAGCAGCGAAAGTCGGCATTGAACAGCTGATCGCCGGCGTTCCAGAACTGAGCCAACTGGCGAACGTTCGCGGCGAACAAGTCATGCAAATCGCTTCCGAAAGCATCACCAACGAAAACCTCCTGCAACTGGGCCGCCGCGTAGCCGAACTGGCCGACAGCAACGACGTCGATGGCATCGTGATCACCCACGGCACCGATACCCTGGAAGAAACGGCGTACTTCCTGAACCTGGTGGAAAAAACCGATAAGCCGATCATCGTCGTGGGCTCCATGCGCCCGGGCACTGCGATGTCCGCCGATGGCATGCTCAACCTCTACAACGCGGTGGCCGTGGCCAGCAGTAAAGATGCGCGGGGCAAGGGCGTACTGGTGACCATGAACGATGAAATCCAGTCGGGTCGCGACGTCAGCAAAATGATCAACATCAAGACCGAAGCGTTTAAAAGCGCCTGGGGTCCGTTGGGCATGGTGGTAGAAGGCAAGTCCTACTGGTTCCGCTTGCCAGCCAAGCGCCACACCATGGATTCCGAATTCGACATCAAGACCATCAAGAGCCTGCCTGACGTCGAGATCGCCTACTCCTACGGCAACGTCAGCGATACCGCCTACAAAGCCCTCGCTCAATCGGGCGCCAAAGCCATCATCCACGCCGGCACCGGCAATGGCTCGGTATCGTCGCGAGTGGTCCCTGCCCTGCAAGCCCTGCGCAAGGACGGCGTGCAGATCATTCGCTCCTCCCATGTCAACGCCGGCGGCTTTGTATTGCGCAACGCCGAACAGCCTGACGACAAATACGACTGGGTCGTGGCCCACGATCTGAACCCGCAAAAGGCGCGGATCCTGGCGATGGTCGCGTTGACCAAGACCAATGACAGCAAAGAGCTGCAGCGGATGTTCTGGGAATACTGATTCACCCTCGCCCGACCGATCCGGCCGGGCACCCCGTGCGCCATTCGCCAGCCCTGGCGAGTGGCGCCGCTCGATCTGACAAAAAACTTCCTTCGCCTTACGCCAAATGCAGTAAACCGCTGTCAGAGGATTCTCTTGATTTTTAAGCAGTTGCGAAATGGCGTACAGTTAAATACTGTATGCACGTACAGCTTAATAAGGATAATCCTGTGGACACCACCTCTACCTCTCCCGACACCTATGTACGCATGGGCCTGCGCGTTCAGAAAATCATCAACTCCCCCACCGCACAAAAGGCCCGGGCAGCACTGATCTTCCGCCTGCCTGACGAGCCGGTGGATGAATGGGAACGCTTGCTGGAAGAAATCGACGAGAACGACAACGTCACCCTCGCCTACCGCGACGATGGCGGCGTGCAGATTTTCTGGGTTGTGCCGAAGGAAGATTGAGTCGATGAGTGCCCGCTGGTTTGCTTTGTTGTTTGTGTTTTTTGTCATGGGCGCGCAAGCCGATGCTCCGCGCACCTTCACTGAAGCGAAAAAGGTCGCCTGGAAGCTCTACGCCCCCCAATCCACCGAGTTTTATTGTGGCTGCAAGTACACCGGCAACCAGGTGAACCTGGCCGCCTGCGGCTATGTGCCGCGTAAAAATGCCAAGCGTGCATCCCGCATCGAGTGGGAGCATATCGTTCCGGCCTGGCAGATCGGCCATCAACGCCAGTGCTGGCAAGAGGGCGGTCGCAAGAACTGCACCCGCTACGATCCGGTTTACCAGAAGGCCGAAGCTGATTTGCACAACCTGGTGCCCAGCATTGGCGAGGTCAATGGCGATCGCAGCAACTTCAGTTTCGGTTGGCTGCCCGAACAGTCTGGGCAGTATGGTTCATGCCTGACCCAGATCGACTTCAAGGCCAAGAAAGTCATGCCCCGCCCTTCCATTCGCGGCATGATCGCCCGGACCTACTTCTACATGAGCAAACAGTATGGTTTGCGCCTGTCGAAACAGGATCGGCAACTGTACGAAGCCTGGGACAAAACCTATCCGGTCCAGGCCTGGGAACGCCAACGCAACCAGAGCGTGGGGTGCGTCATGGGGCGCGGCAACGAGTTTGTCGGCCCGGTAGACATGAAGGCCTGCGGCTGAATCCAGGCGCAATACCCGAAACAAAAAAGGCCTCGGGGCTGAACCCCGAGGCCTTTTTAGTTGCTCTGACGTCTGCGCCACTGAATGTTATTGAGCGGCCGGTCGCTCAAGCACCAGCAATTCGATGTTCTGTTTCTTGGCGCGAGTGAGCGCCGCACGGACTTCATCCTGTTTGGCTTCGGCCTCGGCTTTCGAATTGAACGGCCCCATCAGGATTCGCGTATTGCCATTTTCCTTGAGGATGCTCGACATGAAACTATGCTCGATCAGCCAGCCACTCAAATCGCTGACCGCCTGAGGGGTTTCACCTCGCACTTCAAGATCCCATTGTGGGCCGGACACCGGCGCCGGCACGGTGGCCATGGCCGGTTTGGGCTTCGGTGCATCCACACTGTTGCCCTCACCACATCCCGCCAGTGCCAATATCGCGAATACCAAGACCATTTTGTGCACGGCGCTTCCCTCTAAATGCTTAAAGCGGGGATTTTAACATCCATGAATACTTCACGAGAGCCGTAAAATGGGCTCAAAACAACGAGAATCATGGATGCGGCCTCTGTATAGTTACGCCTTGGGAATTAATGCCACATCTGCGCGTCAGAAAGAGGCACCCAAACTCTGAGACTTCGCACTAATCTATACATACCACCGACTTCTGCACTGTCCGAATCAGGTGCCCCACAAAGCAATCAAGGAGAAGACCATGCTGATACTCACCCGCAAAGTCGGTGAAAGCATTAATATCGGTGATGACATTACGATCACCATCCTGGGCGTAAGCGGCCAGCAAGTCAGGATCGGCATCAACGCTCCGAAGGACGTTGCAGTGCATCGTGAAGAAATTTACCAGCGTATTCAGGCCGGCCTGACCGCTCCGGAAAAGCCGCAATCCTGAATCCTGCTGCAGTCACTAGCCAGCCCGTTCAGTCTGGAACCACGGCTGGCTAAAGATTCAGCATCGCCTCTGCCCTGCAATCCACAAGGGGTTCGATACTAGCGGCAAGCTCAATGCCCTGGCTGTCAGACTTTTCCGGTTTATCCCAAGGAAGGATGCGTTCGCTGCGTGATCAACCAAACATCACGCCTCGCGCCATGCCAGTCGCCGCCACCACCATCAACAGCAGCAACAGCGCCTCGACATGACTGATCCGTGCAAACAGCTTCGCACGGCCGGTATCGACAGACACTTTACGGGCAAGCGCTATCCGCCATTTGATCAGCGTCACCATTGGCGCAATCTCCAGCAGCAGGATCAGCACGAACAGCGTCATCTTCAGATGAAACAGCGGCTGGTGCAGGTAATAGTCGGCGCCTTTCTCGTACCCGCCAAAGGCGCGCATCCCCCCGCTGATCAGCAAAACGACCGCTGAAATACCCCAGATATTATCCGCCATCAAAACACTACGCACTTCTGCGGCCCCATCGGCCAGGCGCCGCAAAGCCGTGCCTCGAACCAGCACCGCCCAAAATCCCAAGGCCATTGCCAGAAGATGAACCGCCGCCAGAAACCAGTGAGTGAGCATCGAGAAACTCCTGCCAGGTCGAATGTGTGTGAGCCAGTCAGTAGTAGCCCATGAAGTGACAGCTTGCACGGCACCTGCGGACAAAGTCCGGTACACAATATGACAGACCAACTAAACTCCACTGCGCTGGTTTCGAGCGTCCGTGGCAACACCAGCCCCAACCGCAACTCACTCTCACCGCATTGAACTGAGTAAACAAAATCATGTGTGAATCATGTGATTCAAGCTCTGCTTCAAACACAACAGGCCGTCGTCGTTTTCTTCAATTTGCCGGATTGAGCGCAGGCGCCCTGCTGCTGACCGGCACACTGCCCGGCAAGCTCATCCAGGCAGCCGAAAAAGCGACAGCCCCACCAAAACCTCAAAATGCAATCAGTCCCGATATGGCATTGAAAAGACTGATGGAGGGCAATGAGCGATATGTAAACGGCACTTCCAAGACGCATGACTTCAAGGCTGAGCGAGAGGCCCTGGTGTCCGGTCAAAATCCGTTCGTGGCAGTACTGAGCTGCTCTGACTCGCGGATCGCCCCGGAATATGCGTTTGATACCGCGCGAGGCGATCTTTTCTCCATCCGCGTCGCGGGCAACTTCGTGACCCCGGAAGGCCTGGCCAGTCTTGAATACGGGGTTGCCGTGCTTGGCGCGCCGCTGATTCTCGTACTCGGTCATGAAAGCTGCGGCGCTATCGAGGCCGGTATCAAGGCCGTCAAGGACAAGACGGTTTTCCCCGGCCATATTCCGAAGCTGACCGATGCACTCAAGTCGGCTATCGAGGCAGTGCTCAAGCAACCCGGGAGCCTGATGGAAAACGCCACCGCGCAGAACGTCAAAAATTCGGTCAACAGCCTGAAACAGGCCTCACCCTTGCTGACCGATGCGCAGAGCAAGGGCCTGCTGAAGATCGTGGGAGGTGTCTATCGCCTGGCGAGCGGCAAGGTAGAGCTGATCGCTTGAACCGCAACACGCACATCACCGGCATCGGAACACCCCCGCATGCAAAGAGCCCAGCGCGATGGCTGGGCTCTGGTTACTTCCGGTTTTCCATCATTTTGTCGGCCAGCGCCCTGGCCCTCTCGATCAACAGGTTCTGCCTGTCTTCGTGCGTAGCACCACCCACAACCGGGGCTGTCAGATTGCTTTCGGCAATCAATGCAGCGCAGAAATATTGGTCCCAGACGGCCTTGTCCACAGATGCCTGCTTGCTGATTTGATCGACGTTCATAGGCGGCTCCTTTCAATGAGGCAGCCCCACCAGTTTACGCCTGAATGGCAAAGAATCCGGACCACCATCGACAGTGACCCGCCATTCGTCGCCTGTGAAAACACTACGAGGAGTTCCCCTGGGTCCGTGGCTTGAGGATTGCAGAGATCGCGCGTAGCAGCGCGGGAACGACATAATTCTGACGCTGCAGCCATTCAATCAATGCTTAAGGACTCCAGCGATACGCTTGGTCAGTCACCGGGAGATGTAACGTGTCAACGCTCAACGAAATCGCAATGAACCACGCGCGAATGGCTAAGGAAAAGGCAGCAGAGTCGACTGAACTGAGCGAGCGACACCTCCAGATTGTAGGAAGCTTCGAGGTACCGTCCATTGAAGTACAGCAGAACATCCCACTGCATTTGATTGCGGGAGTGCAGGAGGGGCATCACGGCCTTGCAGCGGCCTTTGCCCACTGACTTCCATCGAGGCAGGCGACGATCTGAACGATTACTCGGCAAACCCTGGTTGTCAGGTATCCGCTCAGTAATCGTCGCACGCAGGATCAGCCGATGTCGCCGACAACGCGCGCGTAGCTCTCGAAGCCATCGACAAGCATGAGAAGTTCATCAAGATGACGCTTGCGGTGCTCATGGCGCCAGAGTGACTTGCTGCCTGAAGCAGAAGGGACGGTGGTTAACACAACTCGCACCAAATCAGGATCATGCTGGTCGCCAGGCCGCTAGTAACGATCCCGATTCCAAACACCACGCCGAGAAGCAGAGTTTTTGCCCACATGGCTCGATTCTCCGGATACCGCATTCAAAGAATGCTTGAGTAAGAGCACCTGAGCAAAATCCAAGCCATTTGGCATAGGTAAGTCCAGGCCCGGTGATTGCGCTAAAACGCTCTGTTCGAGTCGTGAAAAATCCCCCAACAAGGGGTTCGCTGACCCTAAGTTTTGGGTTGCATCCCCCCAAACGCCGGGGCTCCAGGACACCCTTCAAGGACACGGCACGGTGATGACGCGGTGGTTTACATGAAGGTGAAAGCCGACCTGAAGATCTAGCGCAGTAGTCGTTTGCCCAAACACCAGACAACAAAAAAGGGCCCACCTTTCGGTGAGCCCTTCCAGACCGCCCAGCAGAGCGGATTTTGTTTGGTAGGCGCGATTGGACTCGAACCAACGACCCCCACCATGTCAAGGTGGTGCTCTAACCAACTGAGCTACGTGCCTGCTGTGAGGCGGCATTCTACGGAATTCCGGAGGGGTGTCAACACCTTTTTTCGCGCTAACCCTATGAATATGCAAAATATTTAATTTTGCCGCTGCAAAGAAGATTTTCCGGGTGGCTGGCGGGCGATTTTCAACTCGGGTAGGATCAATGCACTCGTAAAATATATTAAACAGAGGCTGCCGGATGGCTAACACTCCCTACCCCGAGTCCTACTACGCCGCATCGGCCAATGCGGTTCCGCCGCGCCCGGCGTTGCAGGATGACGTCGAGACCGATGTCTGTGTGATTGGCGCCGGTTATACGGGGCTGTCCTCTGCCCTGTTTCTGCTGGAGAACGGCTTCAAGGTCACGGTGCTTGAGGCCGCGAGGGTGGGTTTCGGGGCGTCCGGGCGTAATGGCGGGCAGATCGTTAACAGCTATAGCCGCGACATTGATGTCATCGAGCGCACGGTCGGCCCCAAGCAGGCTCAATTGCTGGGGCAGATGGCCTTTGAAGGTGGCCGGATCATTCGTGAGCGGGTCGCCAAATACAACATTCAGTGCGACTTGAAAGACGGTGGTGTATTCGCCGCCATGACCGCCAAACAGATGGGTCATCTGGAGTCGCAGAAGCGCCTCTGGGAGCGATTCGGTCATACCCAGCTCGAGCTGATGGATCAACGCCGCATTCGTGAGGTGGTCGCCTGCGATCAGTACGTCGGCGGCATGCTCGACATGAGTGGCGGGCACATTCATCCGCTCAACTTGGCGCTGGGCGAAGCTGCTGCGGTCGAATCCCTGGGCGGGACGATTTATGAGCAGTCGCCAGCCGTACGTATCGAGCGCGGCGCCAACCCGGTCGTGCACACGCCGCAAGGCAAGGTCAGGGCCAAATTCATCATCGTTGCCGGCAACGCTTATCTGGGCAATCTGGTGCCGGAGCTGGCCGCCAAGTCGATGCCTTGCGGCACTCAAGTGATTACCACCGAGCCACTGGGCGAAGAACTGGCCAAGACCCTGCTGCCTCAGGATTACTGCGTCGAAGACTGCAATTACCTGCTCGACTACTACCGCCTCAGCGGCGACAAGCGCCTGATCTTCGGTGGTGGCGTGGTGTACGGTGCGCGGGATCCGGCGAACATCGAAGCGATCATTCGACCGAAGCTGCTCAAGGCATTTCCGCAGCTCAAGGACGTGAAGATCGATTACGCGTGGACCGGCAACTTCCTGCTGACCCTGTCACGCCTGCCTCAGGTCGGGCGCCTGGGCGACAACATCTACTATTCCCAGGGCTGCAGCGGCCATGGCGTGACCTATACGCACCTGGCGGGCAAGGTGCTGGCCGAAGCCCTGCGCGGCCAGGCCGAGCGTTTTGACGCCTTTGCCGACCTGCCCCACTACCCGTTCCCCGGCGGACAAATGCTGCGTACGCCGTTCGCGGCGCTGGGTGCCTGGTATTACGGATTGCGCGACAGGTTCGGCATGTAACCCACAGATGCAAAAAGGGCCGCTGGATGCGTAATGCCTGTAGGAGCGAGCTTGCTCGCGATGCACTCAAGAGCGCCGCGTTTAGCCAGTAAATACGCGTTATCGTTAACGACCATCGCGAGCAAGCTCGCTCCTACAGTGAACAGCATTACACTGGATGCGGCCCTTTCAGTTGCAGAAAACAAAAGATGTTGTGGGGTTAGAGACGATCTCGTGGGATACCGCTGCGAATCCGCAGGATATCGGCCAATACCGCCAGGGCAATCTCCGCAGGCGTCTTGCTGCCCAGATTCAGCCCGATGGGTGCGTGAATCCGCCCCAACTCGAGATCCCCCAGACCACCAATGCGCCGCAAGCGCTCGAAGCGCTTTTGCGAGGTCTGCATGGAGCCCATCACGCCGATGTAGAACGCCTCGGTGCGCACCGCCTCCATCATCGCCAGGTCATCGATACGTGGATCGTGGGTCAACGCCACCACCGCCGTGTCGCTGTGACAACCACCATCGGCGATGAACACCGACGGCAGTTGGCGACGAATCTCTACGTTTTCCAGCACGACGCCTTCCAGCACTTCGTCCCGCGGATCACACAGAATCACCTCGAAACCCAGGCCCACGGCAAACTCCGCACAGGCCTGGGCGACACTGGAGTAGCCGGCCAGCAGCAAGCGCTGGGCCGCACCGACGCGCACGCGCACCCGGTCGATTTCGCGCTCGATACGCACACCCTGCTCACGATCATCGAACAGACTGCGCGCACCACTTTGCAGATCGACTTCACGGATCAACCGACGCCGGCCCAACAGTGCCGACTCCAGCTCGCGCAGATGCGCTTGTACGTCACATTCGGCCTCCAGCTGCTCGACCAGCACATCGAGCACCCCGCCGCATGGCAGGCTGACGCGCGAGCGTGGGTCGTCGCCTTCGCCGTAACGAACAACGCTGACTGGCTGCTCAAACGCGCCCTCGGCGACTCGCTCGAGAAAGTCTTCCTCGACACAGCCACCGGACAACGAGCCAATCCATTGCCCTTCAACGTTCACCGCCAGCAGCGAACCCGGTGCGCGCGGTGCCGAGCCGTAAGTGGCCAGCACCGTACACAGCCAGATGCGCTGACCGGCCACCGACCACTCCAGCGCCCGGCGCACCACTTGCAGATCGAGATGCTGCATATCAGTGGGCCTTGTGCTCGAGCGGCGGCGCATCGGCCCGCAGCTTCTGCACGTCGTTTACCGCCAGATCATTCGGCTGACCGCCCCAGCCCTGACGCAGGTAGTTCAGCAGGTCCGTGAGTTGCTCGTCGCTCAACTTCTTGACGAACCCCGGCATCGGTTGCATGTGCTCGAAACCGGAGAACTTCTGCTCACCGATACCGTCGTCGATCACCCGCACCAGGTTGCGCGGGTCTTCCAGGCGCAGCGTGGTATTGCCACGCATGGCCACGGCGATGTGCGGCTTGCCTTCGCCACCTGGCGCGTGGCAACCGGCGCAGACATTCAAATATTCCTGACGGCCGCGCTGGGCACTCGGGCTCAGCTTGTCCAACGGCACTTCGGTGAGCACTTTCGCCGCGGGCGGCTGATCGCCGAGCAGGAAGGTCGCCATGGCGGCCAGGTCCGGATCGCTGAGGCCCTGGGTGCTGTTGTGGAACACCGGGAACATCTCGTTGAACATCGTGCCCTGGGCGCTCATGCCGTGCTTGAGGAACGAGCTCAGGTCCTGATGATTCCAGCCACGGGCCGCCAGGTCAGTGGCCAGCAGGCTCGGCGCCAGATAGCCATTGAGAATGCCGCCGGTCATGCGCTTGTCCATCTGCATCGCACCGGGCAAGCCGCGTGGGGTGTGGCATTCGCCACAGTGCCCGAGCACGTCGACCATGTACTGGCCGCGCTTCCAGGCTTCGCTCTTGCCTTCGGCAGGCGCAAGCTTCACGTCCTTGCCATACATCATGTTCCAGCCCATCAGGCCCAGGCGCACGTTGAACGGGAAGCTCAGGCTGGTGACCGGCGCGGCGCGCTCGATCGGCTCGACGGTTTTCAGGTAGGCGTGAATCGCGTCGGAATCCGCACGCGGGATCAGGTGATACGAGGTGTACGGCATCGCTGGATACAGGTTGGCGCCATCGCGGCGCTTGCCTTCAGTCAGCACGGCGAAGAACTCGTCGTCGCTGTACAGACCGATGCCGTGCTCTTTGCTCGGGGTGATGTTGGTGCCGTAGATCGTGCCGAACGGTGACACGATCGGCAGGCCGCCCGCATAGGGCGCGCCACCCGGTGCGGTGTGGCAGGCCATGCAGTCGGCGGCTCGGGCGAGGTATTCGCCTTGCTTGACCTGCGCATCATCGGCGTGAGCTGCCACCACAGGCGCAGCCAGACCAACCGCCAATGCCAGACGGCTAAGTAGAAGCTTCATGCTTAACCCTCCTTGACCAGGCCGAGATCGGTCAGCACGTTGCGGGTGGCGCTGTAGTAGCGCACGTACCCGGTGCAACGGCAGATGTGATGACCGAGGCTGTCCTCGATGACTTTTTCCAGCTGGCTCTTGACGATCGGCTGACGCTGCAGCTTTTCCACCAGCACGGTCGCGGCATTGACGAAACCCGGTGCGCAGTAGCTGCACTGGAAGGCGAATTCATCGACGAAGCGCTGCTGGATCGGGTTCAACTCGGTGACCTTGCCCTGCTCGTCGCGGGTCGCATGGCCTTCGATGGTCCGTACTTTCTTGCCTTCGAAATAGTGCGCGCCGGTGATGCAGGTGCGCACTTCTTCGCTGGTGCCGTCGGGGTTGTCGACGATCACCACGCAGGCGTGGCAGATGCCCTGGCCGCAGCCCAGGCGCGAACCGGTGAGGTTCTTGTACTCGTGCAGGTAGTCGATCATCGGCAGGTCATCAGGGATGTCCACCGGGCCGACGGATTGACCGTTGAGGGTCAGTTGAAGCGGACGGTTAGCCATTGAGGGCCTCCTTGATGCGTGCAGAAGTGATAGGCAGGTCGCGGACACGTTTACCGATGGCATGGGCCACGGCGTTGCCGATGGCGCCGACCACCGGGATCATCACCACCTCGGCGATGCCCTTGGACGGGTCGCTTGGCGACAGTGGCGGCAGGATGTCCGCCGTCTGTTTCCACACCGCAACGTGACGCGCCATCGGCAGGCGATAACGATTGAAGTTCCAGTCACCCTCCCCCGGCCCGCCTTCGTACAGCGGCATCTCTTCCATCAGCGCATGACCGATGCCCATGGCGATGCCGCCTTCGAGCTGACCCTTGACCAGTTCTTCCACCAGCACCCGACCGCACTCGACCCACGAGTGGTGGTTGAGCACCGACACTTCGTTCGAACCCTTGTTGACCTTCACTTCCACCAGCGTCGCGACCGGGCTGTAGTAAGTCACCGCCGCGTTGTTCAGCTGGGTCGCCGGGTAGGCGATGCCCTGGCGGTCCAGCAGATGGAAACCGGCGCTGTTCATCTGCGCCTTCTTCGCACTCGGGGCACCGTCGCCATACTTCACGGCCAGGCCGTCGAGCGGCAGACGCTCACGCACGCCGTCGATGCTGAACTCGGCCTCGGCCCAGCTCCAGCGGTTGAAACCGTGCACGGTGGCGCCGCTCACCAGGCCACGCTCGTGAACGCGCTTGGCCAACATGGCAAACGGCAGTGGCTCCATACCGTTGGCGGTGAGCTTGCCGTCGACCCAATGGGCGTCTTCGCGGCGCACCACGTAGGGGTTGGCCTGGCCGCCGTAAGGGCCTTGTCGCCAGATTTCCATGGCCGCCGGCCACAAGCCGTGGTTGAACAGCACACGCGCCGCTTCACGGGTGGCGTGGCTGAAGTAGTACGCCGAGTTGGTGGCCGACGAAGCCGAAGCCACCTTGCCGACCCAGCGCGGATTGCGCAGGAAGTTGTCCTGCTCGGCCTGGCTCATGATGTACGGGTTGCCGCCGCTGACCAGCTGCAACTCTTTCCACTCGGTTTCGCCGGTCTTCACTTCGTGCGCCGGCAGACCGAGGAAATCGGCCACGACCATCGCCTGCGAAGTGGACATGCCAGTGCCGATTTCGATACCGATGTGGCGCAGGCTGATGCGCCCTTCGGCAGTGAATTCAATGCTGGCCATCGGCGCTTCGGAACCGGTGCCGAAGTCTTTCTGGCAGATGGCAAAACCAATGCCGTACCAGTTATCCGGATCGGCGGCTTCGCGTTGCTGCTTGATCGCGGCGCGGTTTTTCCAGGTGTCGTGGACGGCCGCCTTGTCGAGAATCTCGTGCAGGCGCAAGGCACCGGCCGGGATCGCGCCCTGGGTGTTTTTCATGCCCGAGCGCAGTGCGTTCTTGCGGCGCAGTTCGATGGCATCGACACCGAGGCGATCGGCAATTTCGTCGACCATCATCTCGGTCGCGGCCATGCTCTGCAGGGTGCCGTAGCCACGCATCGACCCGGCTTCAACGGCGCGGGAGTGATAGGCCGTGACCTGCAGATCGTTCTGCGGCATGTAGTAGATCGACTGTGCAGCCGTGGCGCCCACCGCAGCCACCGACGGGCTGTAGTTGATTCGCCCGCCGCCGTCGACGCTCATCTCGGAGCGGAAAATCTTGAAGCTGTAGTCGTTCTTGTCCACCGCCAACTGGTAGCGAATGTCGAACGGGTGACGCTTGATGCCGCTCTGGAACTGCTCGTAGCGGTCGTTGGCCAGGCGCACCGGCACACCGGCGCCGTACAACGCCGCCAATGCAGCGTAGTAGACGAAAATGTTGTGGTCTTTCGAGCCGTAACCGACGGTGTAACCCGGGTGCATGTTCAGGTTGGCCAGGCCGAAACGCGACGGCGCGATCATCTTCGCGGTTTCGGTCGCGGCTTCCAGCGGGCACTGAGTGGCGACGACGAAATGCAGGGTCTTGGTCGCCGGGTCGTACCAGCCGTTGCCGTTGTCCGGCTCCAGGGCGGCCGGCTCGATCGACGGGGTCTTGTAGCGCTCGTCGAACACCAGCCAGTTATCCGGTGGCGTATCGATCTGCTGCTTCATGCGGTCGGCGTAGAACAACCCGCGCTCGGTCAGATTGCCGTGCAGGTTCGGTTGGGAGTTCCAAACCGGACGACGGTTTTTCAGCATCGGGAACAGGATCGAGTCCTTGAGGCTGGCGAACTCGTCTTCGTCGGCCGAGGTCGCACCGCCGACGCGCACGTAGCGGAAGCTGCCGTAGGGATCGCCTTCGTAGAACGGCACTTTCTCGCCGTAGCGGATTGCCTTGTCATTGAACTTGAGTTGGTTCTTGGCCTGACGGAAGCGCTCGAAGTCGTTCCAGATCAGGATCGCCACCGGATGACCGATGAACATCGGCACCTTGCCGGCCGGCAGCAGTGGATCCGGGGCGTGCTCCTCAGGGAACACGATACCGTCCTTGACCAGGTCTTCGGCGGTGACGATGCGGTCCGGCTGCAACCCGGCATCGAGCCACGACAGGTCGATGCCGGCAAAAATGTGGTCGGCCTTGATGGTTTTCAGCAGCATGGCGTGGCCTTGCTGCTCTGGCCAGCCCGGCATGTCCTTGGCGCGGATATCGCGGGCAAAGACCTTGCTGCCGCAGACCTTGGACAAGGCATCGTTACGGGCGCGCGCCTTGCCATTGTTGCCGAGCCACTGCTCGGACGGCACGGTCACGCTGTTCTCCATCAAGGCGGCCAGCGCCTGGCTGCTCAATGGCGTGAGCGTCACGCTCACACCCGCTACCAGCCCGCCCTGAAGGAACGAGCGCCGGGATATATCACGGTTGGACATGGATCATCCTCTGGGCGGTTATGGGGTCCGCCCTTCTGGTTATGTTCTGGAAATCTCGAGTCTTGCAGAGGCCCTTTTCGACGATGCAAAGGGCTGTTGTTGACAGTGCAAAGCTGACCGAAAGGTTAAGTTTATAGGCTTATGCCTTTGCGGAAAACTAAAAACTGACCAAGGAATCAAAAAACCGCGACTTTTCGACGCAGCAGATCGATGAACAACCCCAACTCCCGGCTGATGTGCTCGCCCTTGCGCAACAGCAGCCCGAAGGGTGCCATTTGCACATCCAGCTCGACCGGCAGCGCCACCACCAAGCCCATTTTAAGATAGTCGCGCAATGCGGTTTCCGACAGGACCATGATCGCATCGGTCAGTTGAATCAGTTGCTGCATGGAGTACACCGAACTGCACTCGATGATGTCCGCCGGCAACGGCAACGCCAGGCGTTGCAACGCCTGATCCAGACCGATGCGCGCCGGGCTGGTTTCCGGTTGCAGGATCCACGGCCAGTCGTTGACCAACTCGGCCATGTCCAGTTTTTTGCGCCGTGCCAGCGGGTGGCCGGCATGCACCACCACCAGCAGGCGCTCATTGCCCAGTTGCTCGAAGACATAATGCTCACTGTCGGTGGCGGCATTGCGCCGGGCGATGGCGAGGTCGATGCGCCCCTGCTCCAACAACTGGATCACCTGGTCACTGGTGTCGCCCATGATGCGAATCCGCAACTGCGGATTGAGCGACTTGATTTCGGCGATCGAATCCATCACCAGCCCCGGCGCCGCGCCCATGATGGTGCCGATGGACAGATAGCCGTAGCCACCCTGCTGCCGCGCCATCAGGTCCTCGGCGCAGCGGTCGAGGCCACTGATGGCCGCCTCGGCGAAGCGAATCAGTTCCTGGCCCAGCGCCGTCGGGCGCATGCCCCGAGGCAAACGTTCGAACAGGTCGCAACCAAACATGTCTTCAATCTCATGGAGCATGCGGGTTGCCGCCGGTTGCGACATGTTCAGGCTTTGCGAAGCGCGATGCAGGTTCTGGCTGGTGCTGAGCGTCACCAACATGTGCAGATGCTTGTAGCGCAGGCGATTGAGCAAGCTGCGAGAGATGGTCGGCGTGGTCATGGCGGGCCTTTTTTATCGATACCCTGAAGGTATCAGTTGTGAGCTAGATTCGATTTGTAACGCATCGATCAGCGGCCGTACAGTCTTCCCCATAAGAACAAATGCCCTACCAAAGGAAAACTGCGATGAAGACTCTACCCGCGCCTCTGCTCGCCAAAATTTCCTGGCGGCTGCTGCCGTTTCTCCTGCTGATGTACATCATGGCCTTCCTCGACCGCGCCAACGTCGGGTTCGCCAAGCAAGCCTTCCAGGCCGATACCAACATCAGCGACGCCGCCTTTGCCTTCGGCGCCGGCGTGTTCTTCGTCGGTTACGCACTGCTCGAAGTGCCAAGCAACCTGATCCTGCACCGCGTCGGCGCGCGCCTGTGGATGTGCCGCATCATGGTCACCTGGGGCCTGGTCTCCGCCGCCATGGTCTTCGCCCACAGCGAAACCAGCTTCTACGTCCTGCGTTTCCTGCTGGGCGTGGCCGAAGCCGGCTTCTTCCCCGGCGTGATCCTCTACCTCACCTACTGGTTCCCCAGCGCCGTGCGCGGCAAGGCCATGGGTTTCTTCTACTTCGGTGCGCCGCTGGCGTTCATCTTCGGCAGTCCGCTGTCCGGCCTGCTGCTGGAACTGGATGGCTTTGCCGGTTTCCATGGCTGGCAGTGGCTGTTCGCTGTTGAAGGCTTGATGGCCACGGCGGTGGGCATCTGGGCCTACTGGTACCTGGACAATCGCCCGGCCGATGCCAAGTGGCTGACCGTCGAGGAACGCCAGCAAGTACAGAGCCTGCTCGATCAGGAAGACAGCCATAAACAGAACCACGGCCGTAGCCTGCTCAACGTGATTTGCCAACCCTCGGTGCTGTACCTGTGCCTGATTTATCTGCTGATCCAGGCCAGCGTCTACGGTGTGGTGTTTTACCTGCCGACTCAAGTTGGCGGATTGCTCGGCACCAAGGTCGGCTTGATGGTCGGACTGGTCACCGCGATTCCATGGATTTGCGCATTGATCGCCGCCTACCTGATCCCCGGCTACAGCGACCGCACCGGCGAACGTCGCCGCACTGCCTGCCTGACCTTGCTCATGGCCGCCGCCGGGATCGCCTGCTCGGTGACCTTCAGCAACCCGCTGCTAGGGATCATCGCCCTGTGCTTTGCCGCCTCCGGCTTCATCGCCGTGCAACCGGTGTTCTGGACCTTCCCCTCCAGCTACCTCGCCGGCAGCGCCGCCGCAGCCGGGATTGCCCTGATCAACTCGTTCGGCGCCCTCGGCGGCTTCATCGCCCCGGTGCTGAAGAACTGGGCCGAAGGCGCCTTCCATTCCCCGGCAGCAGGCCTGTACGTGCTGTCCGCTACCACCGTCATCGCCGCGTTGCTGGTGCTGGGCATACGCGCGCCCGGCCATAAAGCCTCGAACAAACCGGCCACCGTTTAAACCTGACCGCCGTTTAACAAAAGGAATCACACCATGGGCATTCCAACCATCAAACACGTCCGCGCTTTCACTCTGCGAGGCGGCGGCGCGGATTATCACGACCAAGCCGACGGCCACTGGATCGACGATCACATTGCCACGCCAATGAGCAAATACCCGGAGTACCGCCAGAGTCGCCGCACCTTCGGCATCAACGTGCTCGGCACCCTGGTGGTGGAAATCGAAGCCAGCGACGGCACCGTCGGCTTTGCCGTGACCACGGGCGGCGAGCCTGCCGCCTACATCGTCGAGAAGCACCTTGCGCGCTTCCTCGAAGGTGCTCGTGTCACCGACATCGAAAAAATCTGGGACCAGATGTACCAGTCGACCCTGTATTACGGGCGCAAGGGCATCGTCATCAACACGATTTCCGGCGTCGACCTGGCACTGTGGGACTTGCTCGGCAAGATCCGCCAGGAGCCCGTGCACCAGTTGCTCGGCGGAGCGGTGCGTGACGAATTGCAGTTCTACGCCACCGGCGCCCGCCCGGACCTGGCGCAGAAAATGGGCTTCATCGGCGGCAAGATGCCACTGCACCACGGCCCGGCCGAAGGCGAGGAAGGCCTGCGCAAGAACCTCGAAGAACTGGCGACCATGCGCGAACGCGTCGGCCCGGACTTCTGGCTGATGCTCGATTGCTGGATGAGCCTGGACCTCAACTACGCCACCAAACTGGCGGTCGGCGCCCACGAATACGGTTTGAAGTGGATCGAGGAAGCCCTGCCGCCTGACGATTACTGGGGCTACGCGGCCCTGCGCAACAACGTACCCAAGGGCATGCTGGTGACCACAGGCGAACACGAAGCCACGCGCTGGGGCTTTCGCATGCTGCTGGAGATGGGTTGCTGCGACATCATCCAGCCGGATGTCGGCTGGTGCGGCGGGATCACTGAACTGGTGAAGATCTCCGCCCTGGCCGACGCCCACAACGCGCTGGTCATCCCTCACGGTTCGTCGGTGTACAGCTACCACTTCGTCGCCACCCGGCATAACAGCCCGTTCGCCGAGTTCCTGATGATGGCGCCGAAGGCCGACGAAGTGGTGCCGATGTTCCATCCGCAATTGCTCGGCGAACCGGTGCCGGTCAATGGCCGCATGCGCCTGTCGGCACTCGACCAGCCAGGTTTCGGCGTGACCCTCAACCCGGAATGCCAACTTCACCGGCCGTACAACCGCTGAGAAAGGAATTGGACATGAACATGCCGCAAAACGCGTTTAAAGCCGCGCTGAACTACAGCGAAACCCGGTACGGAATCTGGGCCGGGTTCGCCACCGGCTACGCCGCCGAGATCGTCGCCACCACCGGTTACGACTGGATGCTGATCGATGGCGAGCACGCGCCAAATACAGTGCCCGGCGTACTCGCTCAGTTGCAGGCCGTGGCGCCTTACTCGACCGCGCCGGTGGTGCGCGCGGTGAATGGTGACGCCAACCTGATCAAGCAATTGCTGGATATCGGCGCGCAGACGCTGATGATCCCGATGGTCGAAACCGCCGAGCAGGCACAGGCACTGGTGCGCGCCATGCGCTACCCGCCCCACGGCATTCGCGGAGTCGGCGGTGGACTGACCCGTGCCACCCGCTGGGACGGCGTGCCGGACTATCTCAATACCGCTCACGAACAACTGTGCCTGATCGTGCAGGTGGAATCGCGCACCGGCGTGGAAAACGTCGCAGCGATCGCCGCCGTCGAGGGCGTTGATGCGGTGTTTATCGGGCCGGCGGATTTGTCGATCGGCCTGGGCCATGCCGGCAACCCCGGCCACCCGCAAGTCCAGGAGCGGATTCAACATGCCGTGAACGCCACGCTGGCGGCGGGCAAGGCCTGCGGGATTCTCGCCCCCAACGAAGAAGACGCACGCCGCTACCAGCGCTGGGGCTGCCAGTTCATTGCGGTGGCCATCGACATCAGCTTGCTACGCCAAGGCGCCATGGCCACCCTCGCCCGCTATCGCGAACCCGCCAGCGCTCAAGCACCGTCACGCACTTACTGATCTGCCAAGGAGTCGCACCATGCCGTCCGTGCCTGTTTACGAAAACTTCATCAACGGCCAGTTCGTGGCCAGCACTGCCCACCTCGATGTGATCAACCCGGCCACCGGAGCCGTGCTGTCGAAAGTCCCGGCTTCGACCGCCGAAGACGTCGACCGCGCACTCGCTGCCGCCCGCTCCGCGCAAAAGGACTGGGCACGCAAACCGGCGAACGAGCGCGCCGGTTACTTGCGCCGCATTGCGGCCAAGCTGCGGGAAAACGTTGCGCACCTCGCGCGCACCATCACCCTGGAACAAGGCAAGATCAGTGGCCTGGCGGAAGTCGAGGTGAACTTCACCGCCGACTACCTGGACTACATGGCCGAATGGGCCCGGCGCATCGAAGGCGAAATCATCACCAGCGACCGCCAGAACGAAAACATCTTCCTGTTCCGCAAACCGTTGGGCGTGGTGGCCGGGATCCTGCCGTGGAATTTCCCCTTCTTCCTGATCGCCCGCAAGATGGCCCCGGCCCTGCTGACCGGCAACACCATCGTCATCAAGCCCAGCGAAGAAACCCCGAACAATTGTTTCGAATTCGCCCGACTGGTGGCCGAAACCGACTTGCCGGCCGGCGTATTCAACGTGGTTTGCGGTGACGGTCGAGTGGGCTCGGCACTGAGCGCGCACAAAGGTGTGGACATGATCAGCTTCACCGGCAGCGTCGACACTGGCTCGCGGATCATGGCCGCTGCCGCGCCAAACATCACCAAGCTCAATTTGGAGCTGGGCGGCAAGGCGCCGGCCATTGTGCTGGCGGATGCAGACCTCGACCTTGCGGTGAGGGCGATCCGCGATTCGCGGATCATCAACAGCGGGCAGGTGTGCAACTGCGCCGAGCGGGTGTACGTCGAGCGCAAGGTGGCGGATCAATTTATCGAGCGCATCGCCGCGGCCCTGAGCGCGACCCGCTACGGCGATCCGATTGCGCAGCCTGATGTCGAAATGGGTCCGCTGATCAATCGCCAGGGCCTGGACAGCGTCAACCGCAAGGTCCGCAACGCGTTGAGCCAGGGCGCCAGCCTGATCAGCGGTGGACAGATTGCCGACCTGCCCTATGGCTTCCATTTCCAGCCCACCGTATTGGCCGGTTGCCGTGCCGACATGGAGATCATGCGCGAAGAAATTTTCGGTCCGGTGTTGCCGATCCAGATCGTCGATGACCTGGACGAAGCCATCGCCATGGCCAACGACTGCGAATATGGCCTGACTTCGTCGATCTACACCCGCGACCTAAGCAAAACCATGCAGGCGATGCGTGAGCTGGATTTTGGCGAAACCTACGTCAATCGCGAAAATTTCGAAGCGATGCAGGGTTTCCATGCCGGTGTGCGCAAATCGGGGATTGGTGGTGCGGATGGTAAGCATGGGTTGTATGAGTACACCCATACTCATGCGGTGTATTTGCAAGGCTGATTGCCAGATACCAACAACTGTGCAGGAGCGCGCTTGCTCGCTCCTGCAGAATGGGTCGCAAAAACTTAAATCGCACAAACAAAAAACCCCGGTCTTTCGACCAGGGTCTTTGCTATCGACTCGAAGTAACCAGCGGTTTCTTCGTAGCTCCAAGGCGTTCAGTGGGCCTCGGGGCAGATATGGCGCAGCGGACGGGACTCGAACCCGCGACCCCCGGCGTGACAGGCCGGTATTCTAACCGACTGAACTACCGCTGCGTATCGCTTTGGACTTTCGTCCAAGTAACTCGTGTGATTGAAAGCTTCGGTGCTTTTCAATCGCGAACCAGATCGAAATCTGCTTCGTAAATAATGGCGCAGCGGACGGGACTCGAACCCGCGACCCCCGGCGTGACAGGCCGGTATTCTAACCGACTGAACTACCGCTGCGCGTCGGTGGAGGCATTTCAGCCTACCTCTTGCTTTCGCAAGTATCTCGGAAGTGGTGGGTGATGACGGGATCGAACCGCCGACATTCTGCTTGTAAGGCAGACGCTCTCCCAGCTGAGCTAATCACCCGCTTGCATCTCCGAGGCCGCGAAATTTACGCAGGTAGCGAACCTAAGTCAATAGCAGGATTGAAGTTTTTCTGAAAAAGACAAAATCAAGTCAATCGCAACAGCATCAGCAACAGTCAAACCGCTTTCGCGAGCAAGCCCGCTCCCACAGTGGATCGCATTTCAATGTGGGAGCGGGCTTGCTCGCGAAGACGGCGGTGCATTCAACATCAATGCCTGAGGAAAGAACCGATCTACTCGCTGTAAATCATCTTCTTGGTCATGCCGCCGTCGACCACGAATTCCTGGCCAGTGACAAATCCGGCATTCCTCGACAGCAGCCAGGCCACCATCGCCGCCACATCCTCGACCGTCCCTACCCTGCCCGCCGGATGCTGGGCATGATCGGCTTCGGTCAATGGTTCGGCACGCCGCACCGAGGGGTCGCGGGCGTCGATCCAGCCAGGGCTGACCGCGTTGACCCGGATCTCCGGGCCAAGGCTGATGGCCAATGCGTGAGTCAGGGCCAACAAACCGCCCTTGCTCGCCGCATAGGCCTCGGTGTCGGGCTCCGACTGCCCGGCCCGGGTCGAGGCCAGGTTGACGATGGCACCGCTGTGAGCGCGCAGGTACGGCGCACAGTGTTTGGCCAGCAACATCGGCCCACTGAGGTTCACCGCCAACACCCGATTCCAGTGCGCCAGATCCAGGCTTTCCAGGGTGATGTTGTGCGGGTCGGCCACCGCGGCATTGCAGACCAGCGCATCCAGGCGCCCGAACTGGCCGAGCACCTCGGCCACGCCCAGCGCGACCTGCCCTTCATTCGAGACATCCATGGCGATGAACCAGGCGCTATCGCCCAGCACTTTCGCCACTTTCGAACCGCGCTCCCGATCCAGGTCCGTCAGCACGACTTGCCAGCCTTCGCTGATCAGCCAGGCCGAGATCCCCAGGCCGATACCGCGCGCAGCACCGGTCACCAGGGCTACACGGCCATTCGAACCGGTGGCCGGCACCGACAACTCGATCACAACGCAGCCAGACCGCGCGCCAGATCGGCTTGCAGGTCCGCCACGTCTTCCAGGCCAACCGCAACGCGGATCAGGCTGTCGCGAATGCCCGCCGCTTCACGCTCTTGCGGTGCCAAACGACCATGGGACGTGGTGCTCGGATGGGTGATGGTGGTTTTGCTGTCACCCAGGTTGGCGGTGATCGAAATCAGCCGCGTGGCATCGATAAAGCGCCAGGCGCCCTCTTTACCACCCTTCACTTCAAAACTGACGACCGCACCGAAGCCCTTCTGCTGGCGCAGTGCCAGTTCGTGCTGCGGATGGCTCTTGAGGCCAGCGTAATGGACTTTCTCGATACCGTCCTGCTGCTCCAGCCACTCGGCCAGTTGCTGGGCGTTGGCGCAATGCGCCTTCATCCGCAGGTTCAGGGTTTCCAGGCCCTTGAGGAAGATCCAGGCGTTGAACGGGCTCAGGGTCGGCCCTGCGGTACGCAGGAAACCCACCACTTCTTTCATCTGCTCGCTGCGACCGGCGACCACGCCGCCCATGCAACGACCCTGGCCGTCGATGAACTTGGTGGCCGAGTGCACGACGATGTCCGCACCCATTTTCAGCGGTTGTTGCAATGCCGGGGTGCAGAAGCAGTTGTCGACCACCAGCATCGCGCCTTTGGCGTGAGCGATTTTCGCCAGTTCGGCGATGTCGACCAGCTCAGCCAGCGGGTTGGACGGCGACTCGACGAACAGCAGCTTGGTGTTGGCCTTGATCGCCGCGTCCCAGCCGGACAAATCCGCCAGGGCCACGTAATCGACCTCAATGCCGAAACGCTTGAAGTACTTCTCGAACAGGCTGATGGTCGAGCCGAACACGCTGCGCGACACCAATACGTGATCGCCAGCACTGCACAGGCTCATCACCACGGCCATGATGGCCGCCATGCCGGTTGCGGTGGCCACGGCTTGCTCGGCGCTTTCCAGCGCGGCAATGCGCTCTTCGAAGGCGCGCACGGTCGGGTTGGTGTAGCGCGAGTAAACGTTGCCCGGTACTTCCCCGGCAAAACGCGCGGCGGCGTCGGCAGCGGTGCGGAATACATAGCTGGAAGTGAAGAACATCGGATCACCGTGTTCGCCTTCCGGCGTACGGTGCTGACCGGCACGTACGGCCAGGGTATCGAACGCTACGCCTTCGAGGTCGCTGTCCAACCGACCGGCATCCCAATCCTGACTCATGCTGTCACTCCTTTCCCTATTCTCGTAAATTAAAAGCCGGATACAAAACCGGCCCCTCAGGGCCGGTAATTACTCAGTTGTTGTACAGGTCGATGATCGCACTGACTGCCTGCGTCTTGACCTTGGAGGCATCGTTGCGTGCCTGTTCGATCTTGTTCAGGTAAGCCTCGTCGACGTCGCCGGTGACGTACTGGCCGTCGAACACCGCGCAATCGAACTTGTCGATCTTGATCTTGCCGCCACCGACCGCTTCGATCAAGTCAGGCAGATCCTGATAGATCAGCCAGTCGGCACCGATCAGGTCAGCCACGTCCTGGGTCGAACGGTTGTGGGCGATCAGTTCGTGAGCGCTCGGCATGTCGATGCCGTAGACGTTCGGGTAGCGAACCGCTGGCGCCGCGGAGCAGAAGTAGACGTTCTTGGCACCGGCTTCGCGGGCCATCTGGATGATCTGCTTGCACGTGGTACCGCGAACGATGGAGTCATCCACCAGCATCACGTTCTTGCCGCGGAATTCCAGCTCGATGGCGTTGAGTTTCTGCCGTACGGATTTTTTCCGCGCGGCCTGGCCCGGCATGATGAAGGTCCGGCCGATGTAGCGGTTCTTCACGAAGCCTTCGCGGAACTTCACGCCCAGGTGGTTCGCCAGTTCCAGCGCGGCGGTGCGGCTGGTGTCCGGAATCGGGATGACCACGTCGATGTCGTGATCCGGACGCTCGCGCTGGATCTTCTCGGCCAGTTTCTCACCCATGCGCAGGCGGGCCTTGTAGACCGATACGCCGTCGATGATCGAATCCGGACGCGCCAGGTAGACGTGTTCGAAGATGCACGGGGTCAGGGACGGGTTGGTCGCGCACTGACGTGTGTACAGCTTGCCCTCTTCAGTGATGTAGACCGCTTCGCCTGGCGCCAGGTCGCGAATCAGGGTGAAGCCGAGCACGTCCAGGGAAACGCTTTCCGAGGCGATCATGTACTCGACGCCTTCATCGGTGTGACGCTGGCCGAACACGATCGGGCGGATGCCGTGCGGGTCGCGGAAACCGACGATGCCGTAGCCGGTGATCATCGCCACGACGGCGTAGCCACCGACGCAACGGTTGTGCACGTCGGTGACCGCGGCAAACACATCTTCCTCGGTCGGCTGCAACTTGCCGCGCTGGGCCAGTTCGTGGGCGAACACGTTGAGCAGCACTTCCGAATCGGAGCTGGTGTTGACGTGGCGCAGGTCAGATTCGTAAATCTCCTTGGCCAGCTGTTCAACGTTGGTCAGGTTACCGTTGTGCGCCAGGGTGATGCCGTAAGGCGAGTTGACGTAAAACGGTTGAGCTTCGGCCGAGGTCGAGCTGCCCGCGGTCGGATAACGCACATGGCCGATGCCCATGTGACCGACCAGGCGCTGCATGTGACGCTGCTGGAACACGTCACGCACCAGGCCGTTGTCCTTGCGCAGGAATAACCGGCCATCATGACTGGTCACGATACCGGCAGCGTCCTGGCCGCGGTGCTGGAGGACGGTTAGCGCGTCATACAGCGCCTGATTGACGTTCGACTTACCGACGATACCGACGATGCCACACATGCGACGCAACCCCTACTTAATGGATCTGAACTGAGCACCACTCACTGAGGCGTTTTGGCCGTCGGCAAGAGTTGCTCCTTGAACGGAATATCAGCGGGTACGCTGATTCCGCTGGCAAGCCACTGACTGCTCCACCCGAGGATCAGGTTTTTGGACCAGTCGGCGACCAATAGAAATTTTGGCACGAGCTGTGACTCTTTCCACCACCCGTCCTGCTGTACCGGCCCCAGGCTCAACAGCCCGACGGCAATGACCACCAGCAACCCGCCACGCGCGGCGCCGAAGGCCATGCCGAGGAATCGGTCGGTCCCGGAGAGCCCGGTGACGCGAACCAGTTCGCCGATAAGATAATTGATCATGGCGCCTACGATTAAAGTGGCGACAAACATGATGGCACAGCCCGTGATTATACGGGCTGATGGCGTTTGAATGTACCCACCGAGGTACTCGGACAGTGAACCACCGAACATCCAGGCAACGACCCCTGCGATGATCCAGGTCAGCAGCGACAGTGCTTCTGTGACGAAGCCGCGGCTCAGACTGATCAATGCGGAGATGGCGACGATTGCTACGATCGCCCAGTCAACCCAGGTAAATGGCACAGTGCAGCCTACAGACGGATAAGGCGGCGCATTTTAGCAGAGCCCATGCTTATCGGTAAGCTGCGATTGTCAGTGCATTGCATATCGGGGCGATAGTTTTAGCCACGCTCCGGTTGAAAGCGCACGACAAAGCCCTTGAGGTTCTGCTGGCGGTTCAGCAAGTCACGCAGCCGGTCGGCTTCGGCGCGCTCGATCAGCGGCCCGACAAACACCCGGTTTTTGCCGTCGGCGGTACGGATGTAGGCGTTGTAACCCTGGCTGCGCAGGGTTTTCTGAAGTTTTTCCGCGCTTTCACGATTCGCCAGGCTGGCCAGTTGCACCGACCAGCTGACAGACAGGCCATTGGCGTCGACACGGCTTTGCGTGGTGTCCGGCTTGCCCGGTGCCGCGGTGATCGGCTGGGCAGGCGCTGTTGCAGGTTTGGCCGCCAGAGCCGGGACCGGCGCGGGTGCAGGCGGTTTGGCTGCTGGCACTGCAGCCACCGGCGCAGCTGGCACCGCCGATTCCTGCTGGGCGATTTCGTCATCGCTCGGCACGGGTTCCTGAGGCAAGGCTTGTGGCTCGGGCACCACCACGGGCTCGACCTGCACCTGGGGCATCGCAGGCGCCTGCGGAGCCGAAGGCGCTTCGACCGTCACCTGGCGCTGTTCGTCCTGGCGGGAAAACAGCATCGGCAGAAAAATCACCGCCAGCGCGACCAACACCAGGGCGCCAACCATGCGCTGTTTGTATGCCTTATCCAGCAATGCCATTTGCCGCGTCCTCCGTGGAGCGCCGGGCCAGCCATTCAAGGGCCTCGGCGACACAATAAAATGATCCGAACAACAGGATTTCGTCGTCGCTCGTAGCCTGTGCGCACTGCCCTTCCAGGGCAGCCGCCACACTTTCGTATGACGTGACCGAAGCACCAAGACCTTGCAACACATCGTGCAGGTCCGTAACCGGACGCGCCCGAGGCGAATCCAGTGGTGCGACAGCCCAGTGCTGGACACTAGCATTCAATTCGCCGACAACACCATCCAGATCCTTGTCCGCCAACAGCCCGAACACCGCCAGACGCTTGCCGACCGGTGGGCGGCTGGCCAGGCGACGGGCCAGGTACTCCGCCGCATGTGGGTTATGCCCCACATCCAGCAATAAATTCAAACGCTTGCCTTGCCACTCGATCTCGCGACGATCCAGGCGACCGACCACCTTCGTAGCCCGCAGCGCTTCGATAATCTGCGCATCCACCCAAGTCAGCCCGAGCAGCAGGTAAGCCTGCAACGCCAGCGCTGCGTTTTCCATCGGCAGATCAAGCAGCGGCAGGTCGCGCAACTCGACCACACGCCCTTGCGCATCGACACCGCGCCACTGCCAGTGGTGATCAGTCACACCAAGGTCAAAATCGCGCCCACGCAGGAAAAACGGGCAATTGAGCTCGCGCGCCTTGTCCAGCAGGGGTTGTGGAGGATTCAGATCGCCGCAGAGCGCCGGAGCGCCCTGACGGAAAATACCGGCCTTCTCGAAAGCCACGGACTCTCGGGTATCACCCAGGTAATCCGCATGGTCGACGCCAATACTGGTGACCAGCGCCATGTCGGCATCCACCACATTGACCGTATCCAGGCGACCGCCCAGACCGACTTCCAGCACCACCGCATCGAGGCCCGAGCGCTGGAACAGCCAGAATGCCGCCAGGGTGCCCATTTCGAAGTACGTGAGGGAAGTATCGCCGCGCCCGGCCTCTACCGCGGCAAAGGCCTCGCACAGCTCGGCATCCGTGGCTTCGACGCCATTGACCGTTACCCGCTCGTTGTAACGCAGCAGGTGCGGGGAGTTGTAAACCCCGACTTTCAAGCCCTGGGCCCGCAGCAAGGACGCCACGAACGCACAGGTGGAACCCTTGCCGTTGGTCCCGGTGACCGTAATCACCCGAGGCGCCGGCTTGCCCAGTCCCATGCGGGACGCTACCTGCTGCGACCGCTCCAGCCCCATGTCGATGGCTGAAGGGTGCAACTGCTCAAGGTAGGCGAGCCATTCGCCAAGGGTACGTTGGATCATAGGCTGGCAGGTACCGGTGGAACCACGATCGGCTCGATGGGTGCAGCCACGAACTTCGGCGTCGGCAGACCCATCATTTGCGCCAGCAGGTTGCCCAGGCGCGGACGCAGCTCCTGACGGTCGATGATCAGGTCGATAGCACCGTGCTCCAGCAGGAACTCGCTGCGCTGGAAGCCTTCCGGCAGTTTTTCGCGCACGGTTTGCTCGATCACACGCGGACCGGCAAAACCGATCAACGCCTTCGGCTCGCCGACAATCACGTCGCCCAGCATCGCCAGACTGGCGGAAACGCCGCCGTAGACCGGGTCGGTCAGCACGGAGATGAACGGGATGCCCTCTTCACGCAGGCGCGCCAGCACCGCGGAAGTCTTGGCCATCTGCATCAGGGAGATCAGCGCTTCCTGCATCCGCGCACCACCGGAGGCGGAGAAGCAGACCATCGGGCAACGTTTTTCCAGGGCGTAGTTGGCGGCGCGAACAAAGCGCTCACCGACGATCGCACCCATCGAACCACCCATGAAGGAGAATTCGAACGCCGACACCACGATCGGCATGCCCAGCAAAGTACCGCTCATGGAAACCAGCGCGTCTTTCTCACCGGTCTGCTTTTGTGCAGCGGTCAGGCGATCCTTGTACTTCTTGCCGTCGCGGAACTTCAGACGGTCGACCGGCTCCAGGTCTGCACCCAGTTCGGTACGGCCTTCAACGTCGAGGAAGATGTCGATGCGGGCGCGAGCGCCGATACGCATGTGATGGTTGCACTTGGGGCAAACGTCCAGGGTCTTTTCCAACTCCGGACGATACAGCACAGCCTCGCAAGACGGGCATTTGTGCCAAAGACCTTCAGGCACCGAGCTCTTCTTGACCTCGGAACGCATGATCGAAGGGATCAGTTTGTCTACTAACCAGTTGCTCATGCTTTCTTTCTCCAGTACCGGCGGCCCGAACGCTCTGGTTCGCAGCCCCGTGTATGCCCTAGCGCTAAATTCATGTGTGCGGCGACGGTCGATGGACTGCCACGGTCAGCGCGAAACATGACCTGCGTGCAACCACAAACCCCCGGATCTGCCTGCAGTGTGCAGTGCATCCGCTTTGTACAGTGCAGTGGACGGCGGCAGTCTGCCAGCCGTCACATCAACAGGTGCTACCGCGTACCGCTTTGATAAATGCCTGAATCTTTGCGTGATCCTTGATGCCCTTGCTCGCCTCTACCCCGCCGCTGACATCCACGGCATAAGGCCGAACGCGCGCAACCGCTTCGGCGACGTTATCCGGTGTCAGACCGCCGGCCAGAATGATCGGCTTGCTCAAGCCTTGCGGTATCAATGACCAGTCAAAGGCCTCACCGGTTCCTCCGGGAACGCCTTCGACATAGGTATCAAGCAAGATTCCGCTGGCACTTGCATAGGCATCACAGGCCGCGGCGATATCATCACCCGCCTTGACCCGCAGCGCCTTGATGTACGGGCGGTGCCAACTTTCACAATCCGCCGCGCTTTCATCGCCGTGAAATTGCAGCAGGTCCAGGGGCACCGCATCGAGCAGTTCACCCAATTCGCAGCGGCTGGCGTTGACGAACAGGCCCACGGTGGTCACGAACGGCGGCAGCGCCTTGATGATCGAGCGCGCCTGCTGGAACGTCACCGCACGGGGGCTTTTGGCGTAGAACACAAATCCGATGGCATCCGCCCCGGCCTCGACGGCTGCCAACGCATCTTCTATGCGGGTAATCCCACAGATCTTGCTGCGAACGGCTGACATGTCGACACAACTCCAAGACAAATCCGGGGAAGTCCCGGATGGTAACAAAAGCATTCGAGGGCGTCAGCCGCCAAGTTCCGAGAAGCCGGTCAGGAAGTGTGGACCGATGTAACGCTCGGGCAATTCGAACTCGTCACGGTACTCGACCTGCACCAGATACAGACCGAACGGATGCGCCGTCACGCCACCGGTGCGGCGAATGCGGCTCTCCAGCACCTCTTTCATCCACTCCACGGGACGCTCACCGGCGCCAATGGTCATCAGCACGCCGGCAATGTTGCGCACCATGTGATGCAGGAAGGCGCTGGCGCGAATATCCAGCACGATCATCTTGCCGTGGCGGGTGACGCGCAGGTGGTGCAGTTCCTTGATCGGCGACTTGGCCTGGCACTGGCCGGCGCGGAATGCGCTGAAATCATGGGTGCCGAGCAGATACCGGGCGGCCTCGGCCATGCGCTCGACGTCCAGCGGACGGTGGTTCCAGGTCACTTCTTCGTTCAGGTGCGCCGGGCGGATCTGATCGTTGTAGATCACGTAGCGATAACGCCGGGCAATGGCCTTGAACCGCGCATGGAAATGCCCTGGCATGACTTTGGCCCAGCTGACGCTGACGTCGTGGGGCAAGTTGATGTTGGCGCCCATGGTCCAGGCCTTCATCGAGCGCTCGACCTGGGTGTCGAAATGCACCACCTGTCCGCAGGCATGCACCCCGGCGTCGGTACGCCCGGCGCACATCAGAGAAACGGGTGAGTCGGCGACTTTGGACAAGGCGTTTTCGAGGGTTTCCTGCACGGTGAGGACCCCGGACGCCTGGCGCTGCCAGCCGCGATAGCGCGAGCCTTTGTATTCGACGCCCAGCGCGATCCGGAAAAAGCCGTCGGCTGCCATTTCGGCGGCCGGGTTATCTATATTTGCCAAGGAGGGACAGCCTGCTGATGTACCAAAGGCGGGCATTATAAGGCCGCCGGGCGGGGATGCCAGAGGGATCTCCATTGACTGTTCCGGCCTCATCGCGGGCGAGCCCGCTCCTACGGTGATTTATGTCGCCCACATAACCTGTAGGAGCGGGCTTGCCCGCGATAGCAATTTCGCAGACACCAACGCATCACCGGCCAAACAAAAACGGCAGCCTCAATGGGCTGCCGCTTTTTTTACAACCTACCGATCACTCAACCCAGGCGCGAAAGCATTTCCCGGGCTTCGCTCTTCTGCTCGGCATTACCTTCACTCACGACCTCATTGAGGATGTCGCGGGCACCATCGCTGTCGCCCATGTCGATATAGGCCTGAGCCAGGTCGAGCTTGGTGGCGGCCTCGTCAGTCCCCGAGAGGAAGTCGAAGTCATCATCGCCATCGAGGGCGGCGTCAGCCTCGGTAAAGGTCGGCTCACCGATGCTGTTGGACAAGCTTTCCAGCTCGGCGTTGACATCATCCAGCTCTGCCGCGAACGTGTCCGACACATCCGGCGTGTGCATTTCCTCGGCCAGCGACAAATCGAAATCGGCTGGCAACTCCAGATCATCCAGCGCAACCTCGGGAACGGCCGGGGCTTCAGCGACCGGAAAATCCTTCACACCCTCATCCAGATCCAGCAGGAAATCGTCTTCAGCCAGTATCGCCGGCGACGGCTCTGCACCAAGATCCAGATCCAGATCGAAGTCCGACAGATCGTCGAGGTTTTCCTTGATTTCAGTCTGTTGCTGCAACACCGAGCCGAAACTCAGATCGTCATCCAGCGGGAACTCGTCCAGATCCGCCAGCGCTGTCACTTCGGGCTCCGGTGCTGGCGCAGGCGTCACAGGCGTAATCGCATCCAGATCATCCAGGCTCAGGTCGAAGGCGCTGTCGAGGTCGTCTTCGAACGGTGCTGGTTCTGGTGCCGGCGCCGGTGCTGGCGGCTCGTCAAGCAGCAGATCCTTGACGTATTGCGCGTCCAGCTCGGCAGCAGCGGCGGCTGCGGCGATGCCACCAGCAGCCACCAGCGCCATGGCCGGGAAGCGGCTCTTGAGTTTTTCAACCTGGGCGTAGTTGTCGCCATTGGCCACCAACTTACGCTCCTGACCGACGAACGCATCGCGATCGCCTTGCTGGCCGTAGACTTCCATCAGCTTCAGGCGCAAGTCGCTGCGCTGCGGCTCTCGCTTGACGCCGTCTTCGAGCAACGCGGCAGCCTGGTTCAAACGACCGGCATCGATGTGCGACTGAGCCTGGCCCAGCACGTCGTCGGAACGCTCGGCAGCCGGCGCCACCAATGGCGCGGCAATCGGCGTGGTCATCACCACCGGAGCAATGACCGGCGCCGGTGCGGGGGCTGGCGCTGGTGCCATTGCCGGTGCTGTCGCCAGCTTCACGCTCGGTGCCGGGACTTCCAGGCCTTCGAAACTGCTTTCCGGCAGGTCGAGATCCGTCGAGAACGGCTGCTCTTCAGCCAGGGCACGCGCCATGCGCAGATGCTTCTCGGCTTCTTGCTGGGCCTTGCGACGACGCGCCAGCAACAGCAGCAGGAGCAGCAGAATCACCGCGCCGCCACCCACCAGGCCCAGCAGTACCGGATTGGTCAGCAACTCATTGAATTTCCGATCGTCGGATGCCGCAGGTGTCGCCTCGACGGGTTTCTCGGCCGGTGCCGGAGTTGCCTCGGGCGCTGGCGCCATCGCTGCAGCGTCTGCCGGGGCAGGCGCTGCAGGGTTGGGTGTCAGCTCGGCCGACATTGCTGGCGTTGCCGCAGCCGCTGGTGCGCCATTTGCGCCCTCGGTTTGCAACTTGGCCAGTTGATTGTTCTTCAGTTCGATCAGGCGCTGCAGCTTGTCCATCTGGCTTTGCAGATCGGCCACGCGGCTTTTCAGTTCAGCGTTATCTCGACGACTGGTATCGAGACTCTCCTGGGTCACCGCCAGCTTGTTGCTGAGGGCCTTGGCATCGCCGGCAACCCCTTTGCCACGGTTCTTGCCGGATTCGGCAGACACCAGGCTCAGCTTGTCGCTGGTCGCTTGAGTCGGAGCGGCATCGGTACGAGCGCGATTGGTCGCGTCGAGTTGTTGCTGCCCTGCCCCGGGTTTCGCCACATACCGGCGACCCTGACGCCAGGCCTTGTTCTGTGCGGCCACTTCGGCAATGGCCTTGGGTTGCGGCAGGCCGGTGCTCTGCACCTGGTCCGGCATGCGCAACACCTGGCCGGTTTTCAGGCGGTTGATGTTGCCGTCAATGAAGGCGTCCGGGTTCAGCGCCTGGATGGCGAGCATGGTTTGCTGGATCGAACCGCCATTACGCGCCTTCGCGGCGATTTCCCACAGGGTATCGCGCGGCGTGGTGGTGTACTGGGACGGCTTGGTCGCACCGGTAACCGGCGCAGCGACGGTCGAATTCGGTGCGGGCTGCGCGGCCGCCTCGGCGGTTTGCGAGGAGAATTTCGATGGATCGAGCAGCACACTGTAGTCGCGCAGCAAACGGCCATTGGGCCACATGACCTGAACCAGGAACTTCACCATGGGTTCGGAGAGTGGCTTGCTGGAGGTCACGCGCAGGATGCTTTTGCCGCTGGCGTTCAGCACCGGGGTGAAGGTCAAGTCATTGAGAAACGCCTGGCGGTCGACACCGGCCTTGGCGAAATCTTCCGGCGAAGCCAGGCTCGGTACCAGTTCGGCAGCCGTGAGATCCTTGACATCGAGCAGCTCGATTTCCGCCACCAACGGCTGGTTGAGCGTCGATTTCAGGGTCAACTCCCCGAGCCCGAGGGCATGCGCCATACCGGAGGACAGCGCCGAGGCGGCCGCTATTGCTAACACCAGTTTGCGAACTTGAACCATTAGCTCATCCTTAGTTTGAACATTCCTCGGCCAGCGAGAAGGTATTGATAGCCGCTGCCGTAAGGCATTGCGCGCAACGGCGAGGGTCGTCGCGCGCGGTCATTTCATTGATGCCCGGCAAAGCCCCGCAAAGCGGCTCGCCTTCGGCACTGCGGCAAGCATAGGCTCGCCCGGAATCATTCGACAAATTGTTGCAAAGTATCTTTTACAGCAGGTCTTTTATCAACAACTCGGCCAACTGCACAGCGTTGAGCGCCGCGCCTTTGCGTACGTTATCTGACGTCAGCCACAAATTAAGTTCCGACAGGTCGTCGATCCCATGGCGAACCCGACCGACGTAGACCACATCCTGCCCCACCGCATCGCCCACCGGCGTCGGGTAATCGCCAGCTTCCACCAGCTCGATGCCGGGTGCGTCTTCCAGGGCCGCATTGATTTTCGCCAGGTCGATTTCACTCGCGGACTGCAGGGTCACGCTATAGCTATCGCCAAAAAACACCGGGGCTTGAATGCAGGTGACGGAAATCTTCAACGAAGGTCGCGCCATGACCTGGCGCAGTTCGCGCACCAGGCGTTTTTCCAGCAGGGTATGACCTTGCTCATCCGGCGTGCCGACCTGGGCCAGCAGGTTGAAGGCCATCTGCCGGTCAAAGAATTTCGGCTCCAGCGGCCTCACATTCAGCAACTCGGCAGTTTGCCGGGCGAGCTCACTCACCGCTTCGCGGCCCTGGGCCGATACCGCCAGGCTGGCGGTCAGGCTGATGCGCTGCAGATCGAGCAAATCCATCAATGGCGCGAGCACTACCGCCAGCGCGGTGGCCGACGGGCTTGGACTGCTGACCTGAAAGGGCTTTTTCAAGCCGGCCAGCACCTGGGCGTTGGCCTCAGGCACGACCTGCGGCGCCTTTTCCGCCGACAAGGCACCGGAAAGATCGATCACCGAGCAACCAGCGTCTGTCGCGCGGGAAGCAAAACTCAAGGAAACCGCCGGGCCGGCGGCAAAGAATGCTAGTTGCACCTTGCTGAAGTCGAACTCATCGACTTCCCGCACCCGTACGTTCTTGCCGCGAAACGGCACCGAACTGCCGGCTGATTCGCTGCTGGCCAGCAGGTGCAGGGTGCCGATCGGGAAATCGCGCTCTTCGAGAATCTGCACGAGTGTCTCGCCGACAGTACCGGTGGCGCCGATCACGGCAATATCAATGGACTGGCTCATGGTTTGACCTCTGGCGAAACGGGGGGAGCGGCACTTTACCGGGTGAGTGACACACAGGCAATTTCTGCAGGGGGTTATGCGGCGCCGATGAGATCGCCTTCGCCAGCAAGCCGGCTCCTACACGCGTGAGTAATTTCATCATTGCAGGAGCCGGCTTGCTGGCGATGGCGACCTGACTGGCGACACAACTCCCATAAAAAAACCCGCACCTCTTTCAAGGCACGGGTTCTTTCATTGCATCAATCGATCAACGCTCGAGCAGGATCCGCAGCATGCGACGCAGCGGTTCGGCCGCACCCCACAGCAATTGGTCGCCGACAGTAAACGCGCCGACGAATTGCGAACCCATGTTCAGCTTGCGCAGACGGCCAACCGGGATGTTCAGGGTGCCGGTGACCTTGTTCGGGCTCAGCTCCTGAATGCTGGTCTCGCGGCTGTTCGGCACCAGCTTGACCCAAGGGTTGTGCTGGCTGATCAGCCCTTCGATATCAGCGATCGGCACGTCTTTGTTCAACTTGATGGTCAGCGCCTGGCTGTGGCAGCGCATGGCGCCGATGCGCACGCAGATGCCATCGACCGGGATCGGGCTCTTGAAGCGACCAAGGATCTTGTTGGTCTCGGCCTGGGCCTTCCACTCTTCGCGGCTCTGGCCGTTCGGCAGTTCCTTGTCGATCCACGGGATCAGGCTGCCGGCCAGTGGTACGCCGAAGTTTTCAGTCGGGTACGCGTCGCTGCGCATGGCTTCGGCCACACGACGGTCGATGTCGAGGATCGCGCTGGCCGGGTCGGCCAGTTGATCAGCGACAGAGGCGTGGGTCGCGCCCATCTGCTTGATCAGTTCACGCATGTTCTGCGCGCCGGCACCGGAGGCCGCCTGATACGTCATGGCGCTCATCCACTCCACCAGGCCAGCTTCGAACAGGCCACCGAGGCCCATCAGCATCAGGCTGACGGTGCAGTTGCCGCCGATGTAGTTCTTGGTGCCCGCGTCCAGCTGCTGGTCGATGACCTTGCGGTTGACCGGATCCAGGACGATGACCGCGTCATCCTGCATGCGCAGGCTGGAAGCGGCGTCGATCCAGTAACCCTGCCAGCCGGCTTCGCGCAGCTTGGGGAAGACTTCGCTGGTGTAGTCGCCACCCTGGCAGGTCAGAATCACGTCGAGGGTTTTCAGCTCTTCAATGCTGTAAGCGTCCTTGAGCGGAGCAATGTCCTTGCCCACGGACGGGCCTTGGCCACCGACATTGGAAGTGGTGAAAAACACCGGCTCGATAAGATCGAAATCCTGCTCTTCCAGCATCCGCTGCATGAGCACGGAACCGACCATGCCGCGCCAACCGATCAGACCTACACGTTTCATCGCAACTACACCTTCTTGAAATGTGGGCCGCTACCTTGTCTTGAATTTGGTAGCGGGCCCGAGAGATTACAGATTCCGCAGCGCGGCGACTACTGCGTCACCCATTTCCTGCGTACCGACTTTAGTGCAACCGGCCGACCAGATGTCGCCGGTGCGCAAGCCCTGATCCAGCACCAGGCTGACGGCTTTCTCGATGGCATCGGCCGCGGCCTGTTGGTTGAAGCTGTAACGCAGCATCATCGACACCGACAAAATGGTCGCCAGCGGGTTGGCAATGCCCTTGCCCGCGATGTCCGGCGCCGAACCGTGGCACGGCTCGTACATGCCCTTGTTGTTGGTGTCCAGGGACGCCGACGGCAGCATGCCGATGGAACCGGTGAGCATCGAGGCCTGGTCGGACAGGATGTCGCCGAACATGTTGTCGGTGACGATCACGTCGAACTGCTTCGGTGCGCGCACCAGCTGCATGGCGGCGTTGTCGACGTACATGTGGCTCAGTTCGACTTGTGGGTAATCCTTGGCCACTTCCTCGACGATTTCACGCCACAGCTGGCTGGACGCCAGTACGTTGGCCTTGTCCACCGAGCACAGCTTCTTGCCGCGGACCATGGCCATGTCGAAACCGACACGGGCGATACGGCGGATTTCGCTTTCGCTGTACGGCAGCGTGTCGTAGGACTGACGCTCGCCGTTTTCCAGGGTACGGGTGCCACGTGGCGCGCCGAAATAGATGCCGCCGGTCAGTTCGCGAACGATCAGGATGTCCAGGCCGGAAACGATTTCCGCTTTCAGGCTGGAAGCCTCGGCCAGTTGCGGGTACAGGATCGCCGGACGCAGGTTGCCGAACAGGCCCAGTTGCGCGCGGATTTTCAACAGGCCGCGCTCAGGGCGGATGTCACGTTCGATCGCGTCCCATTTCGGGCCGCCAACGGCACCCAGCAGCACGGCGTCGGCCGCGCGGGCACGTTCCAGGGTCTCGTCAGCCAGCGGCACGCCGTGCTTGTCGATGGCGGCGCCACCGATTACGTCGTGGCTCAGCTCGAAACCCAATGCGAACTTGTCGCTGGCCAATTCCAGAACCTTGACCGCTTCGGCCATGATTTCCGGGCCAATACCGTCACCTGGGAGAATCAGAATCTGCTTGCTCATGCTTTCCTCATGTCATCAGTCGGTGCGCGCTTGGGCGCTCCCGGAAAAAATCCAGCGCTCAGCGCTTATCGTTCAGCCATCAGGACCAGTACATCGGTACTGAACGAGCCATCGGCCTCAATCTCAAAATATTCGCGTACTTCATTGCCCATCGACTGCTGCAAAGCACGGATCGCGGCGCGCATCACTTCAGGTGTGCGCATGCGCTCGACCCAACTGGTGTACTCCAGGCGCAAACGCTGGCGGGTGGTGCTGCGCGTGTGCAGCCCCGCCTCGCTGACCTGGCGCAACCACTCGCCTGCGGAATAATCGCGCACATGGCTGGTATCGCGCAGCACTTCGACGCTTTGCAGGTAAGTGTCGAACAGCGGGCTACCCGGTGACAACACATCGATGAATGCCGCCACGCCGCCCGGTTTCAACACCCGGCGCACTTCCCGCAACGCCACGCCGAGATCGCTCCAATGGTGCGCCGAATAGCGGCTGAAGACGAAATCGAACTCGCCATCGGCGAACGGCAGGCGCTCGGCGGCACCGTTGACCGTGGAAACGTTGCTCAAGCCACGGTCGACGGCAGCAGCGGTCACTACATCGAGCATCTGCTGCGACAGGTCGTAAGCCACCACTTCCTTGACCAACGGCGCCACATGAAAACTCACGTGACCGGCGCCGCAGCCCAGGTCCAGCACCCGTGCCTCGCCCTGCCCGGCCACCTCAGCCTGTAGCAGCGCGAATTCAGTGCCTTGAGCGTGTACGGCGCTGCTCAGGTAGGCCGAAGCCTGTTCACCGAATTGCTTCTGGACTACCTGGGTGTGCTGGGCGGTGCTGGTCATGGGGACTTCCTTTTTGGGGTTTAGCCTTGTGTCGTCTGAGCTGCCGTCTTCGCGAGCAAGCCCGCTCCCACAGGGGTTGTGTATACGCCACAAATCCAATGTGGGAGCGGGCTTGCTCGCGAAGAGGCCGGCCCTGTCTACCGAAATATCGGATCAATCACGCGTCGCGAAACAACCACGGCTGGCTCGCGCGATGCTTGGCTTCAAACGTCGCAATCGCATCGCCGTCCTGCAAGGTCAGGCCGATATCGTCCAGGCCGTTGAGCAGGCAGTGCTTGCGAAAGGCATCGATATCAAAGCTCAACACCTTGCCGTCAGGGCGGGTCACGGTCTGGGCTTGTAGATCAACCTGCAACTGATAGCCCGGATTGGCCTCGACCTGCTGGAACAGCTCATCGACTTCGGCATCGCTCAAGATGATCGGCAGCAAGCCGTTCTTGAAGCTGTTGTTGAAGAAGATGTCGGCATAGCTCGGCGCGATAATGCTGCGGAAACCGTACTCTTCCAGCGCCCATGGCGCGTGTTCGCGACTGGAGCCACAACCGAAGTTTTCACGGGCCAGCAATACGCTGGCGCCTTGGTAACGCTCGGCGTTGAGGACGAAGTCCTTGTTCAGCGGACGCTTGGAGTTGTCCTGGTACGGCTGCCCCACATCCAGGTAACGCCATTCATCGAACAGGTTCGGACCGAAACCGGTGCGCTTGATCGACTTCAAGAACTGCTTCGGGATGATCTGGTCGGTGTCGACGTTGGCACGATCCAAAGGCGCGACAAGACCAGTATGTTGGGTAAATGCTCTCATGCTTACTGCGCTCCCTGGATCAATTCACGGACGTCGATGAAACGACCGTTCACGGCGGCGGCGGCGGCCATGGCCGGGCTGACGAGGTGAGTACGGCCACCGGCACCCTGACGGCCTTCGAAGTTACGGTTGGAAGTCGACGCGCAATGCTCCCCACTTTCCAAACGGTCCGGGTTCATCGCCAGGCACATCGAGCAGCCCGGCTCACGCCATTCGAAACCGGCTTCGAGGAAAATCTTGTCCAGGCCTTCCGATTCGGCCTGCGCCTTCACCAGACCCGAGCCCGGCACCACGATCGCCTGCTTGATGGTCGAGGCCACTTTGCGGCCCTTGGCGATCACCGCAGCAGCACGCAGGTCTTCGATCCGCGAGTTGGTGCAGGAACCGATGAACACACGGTCGAGCTGAATGTCGGTGATCGCCTGGTTGGCGGTCAAACCCATGTATTTCAAGGCGCGGACGATGGAGTCGCGCTTGACCAGGTCCATTTCCTTCGCAGGATCCGGCACGTTCTGATCGACCGCCAAAACCATTTCCGGCGAGGTGCCCCAGCTGACTTGCGGCTTGATTTGCGCGGCATCGAGCTCAACCACGGTATCAAACGCGGCATCAGCGTCAGTCACCAGGTCTTTCCAGGCCTCGACGGCCAGGTCCCATTCCGCGCCTTTCGGAGCGAACGGACGGCCCTTGACGTATTCCACGGTTTTTTCGTCCGCAGCCACCAGGCCTACCCGAGCGCCGGCTTCGATGGACATGTTGCAGATGGTCATGCGGCCTTCCACGGACAGCTCGCGAATCGCGCTGCCGGCGAATTCGATGGCGTGGCCGTTACCGCCGGCGGTGCCGATCTTGCCGATCACGGCGAGCACGATGTCCTTGGCGGTCACACCGAAAGGCAATTGGCCTTCGACCGCTACCCGCATGTTTTTCATTTTCTTGGCGACCAGGCACTGGGTGGCGAGCACGTGCTCGACCTCGGAAGTGCCGATACCGTGAGCCAATGCGCCGAATGCGCCGTGGGTCGAGGTGTGGGAGTCGCCGCAGACCACGGTCATGCCCGGCAAGGTGGCGCCCTGCTCCGGGCCGATGACGTGGACGATGCCCTGGCGGATGTCGTTCATCTTGAATTCGACGATGCCGTATTCATCGCAGTTGTCATCGAGGGTCTGGACTTGCAGGCGCGAGACCTGGTCGACGATGGCATCGATGCCACCCTTGCGCTCCGGCGTGGTCGGTACGTTGTGGTCCGGGGTCGCGATGTTGGCATCGATACGCCATGGCTTGCGCCCGGCCAGGCGCAGGCCTTCGAAGGCTTGCGGCGAGGTCACTTCGTGGATGATGTGACGATCGATGTAGATCAGCGCAGAGCCATCGTCGCGCTGCTTGACCAAATGCGAATCCCAGAGCTTGTCGTAGAGCGTTTTGCCGGCCATCAGACGGTTCCTCATCAGCTTGTTTCTATGCCCCGGGTCTTGAAATGTTCAATAACCCTTTGGCTTGTGAGGCTGATCCTATGGGGTTACATTAAATAACTCAAATTCATATTTTTTATGCTTTGGATAACCAACTGGAATACGACCATGGACCTGGCCAACCTCAATGCTTTTATTGCCATCGCCGAGACCGGGAGCTTCTCCGGCGCTGGCGAACGGCTGCACCTGACCCAGCCCGCCATCAGCAAACGCATCGCCGGGCTGGAGCAGCAATTGAAGGTGCGACTGTTCGATCGCCTGGGTCGTGAAGTGGGCTTGACCGAGGCCGGGCGCGCCCTGCTGCCGCGGGCCTACCAGATTCTGAATGTCCTCGATGATACGCGCCGCGCCCTGACCAACCTCACCGGCGAGGTGACCGGTCGTCTGACCCTGGCCACCAGTCACCACATCGGCCTGCACCGCTTGCCTCCTTTATTAAGGGAGTTCACCCGCCGCTATCCCGAGGTGGCGCTGGATATCCAGTTTCTCGATTCGGAAGTCGCCTACGAGGAAATTCTCCATGGCCGCGCCGAACTGGCGGTCATCACCCTGGCACCGGAACCCCATGCACTGGTCAAGGCCACCCCGGTGTGGGACGACCCGCTGGATTTCGTGGTCGCCCCGGAGCACTCACTGCTCAACAATGGCAAGGTCAGCCTGGCGGACATCGCCCGACACCCGGCGGTCTTCCCCGGCGGCAATACCTTTACCCACCATATTGTGCAGCGCCTGTTTGAAGCCCAGGGCCTGACGCCAAACATCGCCATGAGCACCAACTACCTGGAAACCATCAAGATGATGGTCTCGATCGGCCTGGCCTGGAGTGTTTTGCCGCGCACCATGCTCGACGATCAGGTGGCGCGCATACCTTTGCCAGGCATACAGCTCACTCGCCAGCTAGGCTATATCCTGCACACGGAAAGGACGCTGTCGAATGCTGCCCGGGCTTTCATGGCCCTGCTGGACGCTCAACTCGATCCGCCAGGGACTCAAGGCTAACTTGTGCTACTCCTATAGAGCCGCGAAACCCTGTACAAAACGCCCATTCAGCCTAAGGCTTGCCAATGCCCAAATCTGTTGACCGTATTCCGCCAATGCCGCGCATACAGGCACTTGACCCGAAAAACTCCGAACAGAGCTGGGAGAGTGCCTCGCAATTGTTGGCCGCGCTCAACGGCGCGCGCCTGGGCGCCTGGTATTGGGACATCGAGCGCGGGCAGATCAGCTGGTCCCGGGGTACGCAGGCGCTGTTCGGCTTCGACCCCCGCAAACCATTGCCAGCGGATCTGGAGTACCTCGACCTGCTGCCCCCGGAAGATCGCGCGAAAACCGTTCGCGCGTTCCATGCGGTCATCGCTGGCGCGCCGCTGGAGCAAGCGATGCACCACCGCATCCGCTGGCCCGATGGCAGCCTGCACTGGCTGGAGATCAGCGGCAGCCTGTTGCCGGACAAGCACGGCAGGCCACGGATGATCGGTGTGATCCGCGAGATCACTCACCAGCGCCAGCGTGAACAGGCGCTGAGCAGCTCGGAAAAACGCTTTGCCACCCTGTTTCACCTGTGCCCGAACATGGTCCTGCTGACCCGTCAGGAAGATGGCCTGATCACCGAAGCCAACCAGTATTTCGAAAGCCTGTTCGGTTGGCCGGTGCAAAATGCGATTGGCCGCACCACCCTGGAACTGGGGCTGTGGGTGCACCCCGAGCAACGGGCCGACCTGGTCAAGGCGACCAAAGCCAAAGGCGACCTGGTCAGCATGGAAGTGCAGTTTCGCGCCAGCAATGGCCAGATCCACGATGGCATCCTCAGTGCGCAAAAGGTCGAGCTCGAAGGCCAGCCCTATCTACTGAGCACCTTCCTCGACACCACCGAACGCAAAGTCGCCGAACACGCACTCAAGGACAGCCAGGAACGCCTCGACCTGGCCCTGGACTCGGCGCAACTGGGTACCTGGGACTGGCACATTCCCAGCGGCATGCTCTACGGATCGGCACGGGCCGCCCAATTGCATGGCCTGGACGCCAAACCCTTCCACGAGTCCTTCGACGAATTCTTCGAAGGCGTGCCCGACGAAGAACGCGACACCATGCGCGATGCCTACCGCAGCCTGCGTGAAGGCCCGGCCGGCAACTACCAATTGACCTACCGCGTGCAATTGGCCGACGGCAGCTCGCGCTACCTGGAAAGCCGCGCCCGCCTCTACCGCGATGACAACGGCGTGCCGGTGCGCATGGCCGGCACATTGCTCGACATCACCGACCAGGTGGAGCGCGAACAACGGCTGGTGGCCTCCGAAGAAAAATTCGCCACGCTGTTCCAGGTCAGCCCCGATCCGATCTGCGTCACCCACCAGGACTCTGGCCAGTTCATTGAAATCAACTCCAGCTTCACCCAGACCTTCGGCTGGAGCACCGCCGATGTGATCGGCCGCAGCGCCGATGAAATAGGCCTGTGGGACGCTTCGGCGAAAAGCCTGCGACGGATCGAACAAGTGATCCGCGAACAAGGCCTGAACAACGTGGCCATTCTCGTCCAGCACAAGGACGGACAGGTCCTGACCTGCGTGATTTCCAGCCGCCAGATCAGCGTCGGCGACCAGCCCTGTATCGTCACCACGCTGCGCGATATCACCCAGCAACAGCGCTCGGAAGCGGCGCTCAAGGCCAGTGAAGAGAAATTCGCCAAGGCCTTCCACTCCAGCCCCGACGCCATCACCATCACCGAGCGCGACACCGGACGCTACCTGGAGGTCAACGACGGTTTCTGCCGCCTGACCGGTTACCGCGCCGAAGAAGTGGTGGGCCGCACGGTGTATCAGGTCGGGATCTGGGCCGAAGAAAAACAACGCTCGGCGCTGCTGGCGGAATTGCAGATCAAGGGGCGGGTTCATCACCAGGAAATGCTCGGGCGCAACAAGCGCGGCGAACTGCTCACCGTCGAAGTGTCGGTGGAGCCGATCACCCTCAACGAAACAGCCTGCCTGCTGCTGACCGCACGAGACGTCAGCCTGCTGAAAAACGCCGAAGCGCAGATTCGCCACCTGGCCTACCACGACCCCCTGACCAACCTGCCCAACCGCGCCCTGCTGATGGATCGCCTGAGCCAGCAGATCGCCCTGCTCAAGCGGCATAACCTGCGCGGCGCGCTGATGTTTCTCGACCTCGACCATTTCAAGCACATCAACGACTCCCTCGGGCACCCGGTGGGCGATACGGTGCTGAAAATCATCACCGCGCGCCTGGAGGCCAGCGTGCGCATGGAGGACACCGTTGCGCGCCTGGGCGGTGACGAATTCGTGGTGCTGCTCAGCGGCCTCGAAGGCACGCGCAGCGAGGTCAGCGATCAGGTTCGCGAAGTGGCCGACACCATCCGCGAACTGCTGTCCGAACCGATGTTCCTCGACGGCCAGCGCCTGCAAGTGACGCCCAGCATCGGCATTGCACTGATTCCCGATCACGGCTCGACCCCGACCGACCTGCTCAAGCGCGCCGACATTGCGCTCTATCGCGCCAAGGACTCGGGCCGCAATACCGCGCAGATGTACCACAACACCATGCAGAAGGCCGCGAGCGAACGCCTGCGCATGGAGACCGATCTGCGCCTGGCCCTTTCCCGGGGCGAGTTTCGCGTGCATTACCAACCCCAGGTCGACGCCCGGGGCGATCGCATCGTCGGCGCCGAGGCCCTGGTGCGCTGGAATCACCCAGACCTCGGCGCGCAATCACCCACCGAGTTCATCAAGGTACTGGAAGACAGCGGACTGATTCTGGAGGTCGGCACCTGGATCCTCGACGAAGCCTGCCAGGCCTTCAAACAACTGATCGACGACGGCCTGGTGAATCCTTACAAATTCAGCCTGTGCGTGAACATCAGCCCGCGCCAGTTCCGCCAGAACGATTTCGTCGAACGGGTCGAAAACAGCCTCGCCACCTACGGACTGCCCTGTACTTTACTGAAACTGGAAATCACCGAAGGCATCGTGATCCAGAACCTGGAAGACACCATCAACAAAATGCGCCGCCTGAAAAAACTCGGCGTGAGCTTCGCCATGGACGACTTCGGCACCGGCTATTCCTCGCTGACCTACCTCAAGCGCCTGCCGGTCGACACCCTAAAAATCGACCAGTCGTTCATCCGCGACGCCACCAGCGACCCGAACGACGCCGAGATCATCCGCGCCATCGTCGCCATGGCCCACAGCCTGGATTTGAAAGTGATTGCCGAAGGGGTGGAAACAGCGGAGCAGCTGGAGTTCTTGCAGGGGTTGGACTGTCACTTCTACCAGGGGTATTTACATAGCCGGCCATTGCCGGTGGAGGAGTTTCAAAAACTGCTGAAGTAGCGCTTTAGAGGCACAAAAAAGGGCGCCATTAGCGCCCTTTTTTCTTGCTCCGACTCAATGTTGCAGAGCCGGTTTTTGCGCCCCGTTGATCGGGATGCGCTTGGCTTTCGCCTCTTCCGGAATCACCCGCAGCAGGTCGATGCTCAACAGACCGTTGCGCAGGTCAGCAGCCTTGATCTCGATGTGGTCCGCCAGACGGAAGGACAACTTGAACGCACGCTGGGCAATGCCCTGGTGCAGGAAGGTCACGCCCTCGTTGGCGTCACGTTTGCCACCACTGATGGTCAGCACACCCTTCTCGACTTGCAGTTCCAGGTCATCTTCCTGGAAACCGGCGGCGGCTACGACGATGCGGTATTGATCGTCACCGTGTTTTTCCACGTTGTAGGGTGGGTAGGTGCTGCCTGGTTCATTGCGCAGGGCGGTTTCGAACAGGTCGTTGAAACGGTCGAAACCTACCGAGGAACGGAACAGTGGGGCCAGGGAAAAAGCAGTACTCATGGTTCAAATCTCCTGAAAACAATCAGCAAGTTTTTTTGTCTCCGCGACCCGAATTCGGCATCGCGTCCCCCTTAGATAGAGACCGCTGATTGCATTTCAAGAGATTATTTTCTGTTTTTTTAGAAAACTTCAGGCCGCCTCCGCCACCGGCAGCCCCAGCAAGCGCGAGACGTTATCCAGTTCGGTCTCACGCCGCAGGACGGTAAAGAGCTCTACCGCCTCGGGATAATTGCGGGTCAGCATTGCCAGCCATTGCTTCAGGCGACCCGGTGACTGGCGTGGCGTCATTTGCGCCTTGGCCTGCAACCAGAAGTCCTGGATCAGTGGCAGCAGCTCGTTCCAGGTCATCTCCACGACCTCTTCACCGGCCCGGGCAGCGGCGATCTGCCTGGCCAGATCGGGGCGTGAAACCAGGCCACGACCGAGCATGATGTCTTGCACGCCGCTGATCTCGCGGCAACGACGCCAGTCTTCGACGCTCCAGATATCACCATTGGCGAACACCGGCACCTTGACCACGTCCTGCACCCGCGGAATCCACTCCCAGTGCGCCGGCGGCTTGTAGCCGTCCACTTTGGTCCGAGCATGGACCACGATATGTTCCGCGCCGCCTTCGGCCAGGGCCGTGGCACACACCAGCGAACCATCCGGGCTGTCGAAGCCCAGGCGCATCTTGGCGGTGACCGGAATGTGCGCGGGGACGGCACGACGGACGTGCTCGACGATCTGGTTGAGCAGCTCGGGTTCCTTGAGCAATACCGCGCCACCCCGGGATTTGTTGACGGTCTTGGCCGGGCAGCCGAAGTTCAGGTCGATCACTTCGGAACCCAGCTCGCAAGCCAGCGCGGCATTTTCCGCCAGGCACACCGGATCGGAACCGAGCAGTTGCACACGCAGCGGCACACCGGAGGCCGTCCGGGCACCGTTGAGCAACTCCGGGCCGAACTTGTGGAAATAGGCAGGTGTCAGCAACTGGTCGTTGACCCGAATGAACTCGGTCACGCACCAGTCAATACCACCCACGCGGGTCAACACATCGCGCAGGATGTCGTCGACCAACCCCTCCATGGGCGCCAAAGCAATTTGCATGAAAAACACACTCGAGGAAAAACGTGCGGCAGTTTACTGGGTTCAGAGAAAATCTGCAGAACATCGCAGATCCATTGTGGGAGCGGGCTTGCTCGCGAAGGCGGTGGATCAGCCAACATCACCGTTGATGACAGACCGCTTTCGCGAGCAAGCCCGCTCCCACATGAGCTCAGGGTTGTACCAACTCCTGCGCCCGGATCGCCGGGCCATAGCCTTCGATGAACTCCGTCGGCATGCGCTTGGGCTTGCCGCTGGACAGCTCGATGCAGACAAACGTGGTTTGCGCACGCAGCAGCGTTGCATTGTCGCTGGGGCGGATCAGCTGGAAGTGCCGGGTCATTCTCAGGCGCTGATCCCAATCGACGATCCAGGTCGCCAATTGCAACTCATCGCCCTCATAGGCTGCCGCCAGGTAATCGATCTCGTGACGCACCACCGCCATCGCCCGGTCCAGCCGCCGATATTCGACCAGGTCCAGGCCAAGGCGTTGTGAGTGGCGCCAGGCACAGCGTTCGAGCCAGGTCACGTAGACCGCATTGTTCGCGTGCCCCAGCCCGTCAATGTCCTCGGCGTCCACTTGCAGATCAATGATAAATGGCGTTTCCCGATCCCAGCCCATGCCCCACTCCCGGTCATTTCGATTCGACCGGGGCAGTGTAACGGAAGCTCAGGCCGATTGGCGCGATTGCAGTCGGCGACCGGCCAGCAGTGATAACACGCCTTCGATCACCCGAGGGTCAGCCAGCACCCGCTGATGTCCACCGTCTTCCAGGCGCAGCAAACGGCTGTCGAACCAGGCTTCGTGGATCAGCTGAGACTCCTTGACCGATACCATCCGGTCATCTTCGGCGTGGACGACCAGGCCGGGCATATCGAGCTGATAGTGGGCGACATCCAGCGTCGAGGCGCGCATGCCGACGTCTTTCTCGACCTGGCGAATGAACGCCGAGCGGGCTTTGGGTGGCAGCCCGACATAACGCGCGAACCCACGCAACACACCCAGAATTCGCGCCGGGGCGGCAATGGTGACCAGGGTTTCCGTGCGCAGGCCCAACTGCACCGCAAGCATGGCACTGGCACCCCCCATGGAGTGGCCGATGACCGCTTGCAGGGGTGGCAGTTCAGCGGCCGCTTCAAGCATGGCCCGAGCAAAGAGCACCACATTCGCTTCGCTGCCCGGTGAGCGACCATGGGCCGGACCATCCAGGGCCACGACCGAGTAACCGGCATCGACCAGCGCGGTGATCAGGCTGGCGAACTGCGTTGGCCGCCCTTCCCAACCGTGCATCAGCAACACTGCCGGACCCTGCCCCCAACGCAACGCCGAGAGGCCGAAGCGCAAGGTGATCCGCTCGGACCTCGCCAACAGCGGCAGTTCCCAGTCACGGGGCGGCAGATCCCGCGGTGTCATGAAGGCCAGCCGCATTTTGCTAGCGACCAGTTTCGGGGCAAACCAGCCCAAGGTGCCATTAACGCCACGAACCCACTTTAACGCGCTCATCGCATTCTCCTCAGGCCGCAGCCTTCAGGTCAACGCACTGCCGATTTGGCGGCGCGCAGTAATCGATCGGACAACTCTCCCGGCCCAAGCGCCCGCGCCAGAGCCAGCCCACCCACCATCAAGGCCATATCGGCCAGGGCTTTATCGGTTTCTTCAGGACTGGACGCCAACTGCGCGACCATCATTTCCACATGCTCATTCAGCGCGACACGAAACGCGTCCGGCAGCCGCCCCAATTCGCCGACCGAAGCCGGGATCGGACAGGCCGATTCGGAGGAATCACGATGCTTGCGCGACAGGTAAAACGCGGCCACCAGAGCGCGGCGCTCTTCGCCGGTCAACTGCGCGTCCATGTCGGCAATCAGGTCGCGGCGATGACCGAGCAATTGCCTGAACGCCTCGAGCATCATCGCGTCCTTGCTTTCGAAGTGTGCGTAGAAGCCGCCGACCGTCAGGCCCGCCGCGCCCATCACTTCGCCCACGCTTGGCTCGGCCGGGCCGCGCTGAATCAGCGCGGCGCTGGCAGCCTTGAGGATGCGTTCGCGGGTCTGAGCTTTTTTATCGTTCATCGTTGCCTCCGAATATTACGATTGAAATATTATTCTCATAATAAATTTTAGCAAGTCATGGCTGTGACCGCTGGTCTGAAGAACAGTTTTTTGAAATGGGGGGGAATTTGGCCAAACGCCAGGCAAACAAAAGGGCCATTCAATAATTGAATGACCCTTATAAAATCCCGCAGAGCGGGTAATCGTGGCGTCCCCTAGGGGACTCGAACCCCTGTTACCGCCGTGAAAGGGCGGTGTCCTAGGCCACTAGACGAAGGGGACACAAACCCTTCTATACAACTGATCAGTGCTGAGTGCTGATCGATTCAAGGCCGGTGTGGCCAGACCTTGAACTGTAAAATTGGTGGAGCTTAGCGGGATCGAACCGCTGACCTCCTGCATGCCATGCAGGCGCTCTCCCAGCTGAGCTAAAGCCCCGGATTTTCGCCTCGCGGCGGAGTGACATCTTGCAACATCACTTCTGTAAAACTGGCGTCCCCTAGGGGACTCGAACCCCTGTTACCGCCGTGAAAGGGCGGTGTCCTAGGCCACTAGACGAAGGGGACGCAAACCCTTCTATACAACTGATCAACGCTGAGTGTTGATCGCTTCAAGGCCGGTGTGGCCAGGCCTTGAAGTGTAAATTGGTGGAGCTAAACGGGATCGAACCGTTGACCTCTTGCATGCCATGCAAGCGCTCTCCCAGCTGAGCTATAGCCCCTCATCGTTGATGCATCTTCGATGTCATCGCTGAGGACGGGGCGAATCTTAAGGGCGTATCGAAAGTCTGTCAAACTTATTTTTGAAATTTTTCAAAATTTTTTGCCGACATAACAATCACTTACCGCCCTTCCCCCGAAAAAACGGGGTTTTCCCCACCTGGAGCTGGCTTGCCAACGATAGCAGCCGCAAGATTGATGCAGGCTGCAAGGTCGCTTCGCCAGCAAGCCGGCTCCTACAGGTCCGACCCAGCGGGATCAGGCAATAGCGCCCAACAGCTTTTCCCACTCTTTGTTTTCTTTCTTCGACACACCGCCCAGCAGGTCGATCGCCTGGCGCAGACGGAAACGGGTCAGGTCCGGTCCGAGGATTTCCATCGCATCGAGCACCGAGACCGAGCTGGCCTGGCCGGTGATCGCGGCGAACATCAGCGGCATGGCGTCACGCAGCTTCAGCTCCAGGGACTCGACCACCGCCTGGATGGTCGCGGTGATGCTGTCCTTCTCCCACTGGCGCAGGCTTTCCAGTTTCCACAGGATCAACTGCATCAACTGGCGAACCTGATCGCCCGAGAGTTTCTTCGATTCGAACAGCTTGGCATCCGGGTTCACGCCACCGGCAAAGAAGAACCCGGCCAGCGGTGCGACCTGGCTGAAGGTTTCGACCCGGCCCTGTACGTGCGGCGCGATCTTCATCATGTATTCGGAATTGAGCGCCCACTTCTGCACACGTGCGGCGAACTCTTCCACGGGCAGGTCACGCAGCCACTGGCCGTTGAGCCACGACAGTTTTTCGATGTCGAAGATCGGCCCGCCGAGGGACACGCGCTTGAGATCGAAGTTGTCGACCATTTCCTGCAACGAGAACTTCTCGCGCTCGTCCGGCATCGACCAACCCATGCGGCCCAGGTAGTTGAGCATCGCTTCGGGCATGAAGCCCATGCGCTCGTAGAACGTCACCGAGGTCGGGTTCTTGCGCTTGGACAGCTTGCTCTTGTCCGGGTTGCGCAGCAGCGGCATGTAGCACAGCTCCGGTTGTTCCCAGCCGAAGTACTCGTAAAGCAGGATCAGCTTCGGGGCCGATGGCAGCCACTCTTCGCCGCGCAATACGTGGGTGATGCCCATCAGGTGATCATCGACCACGTTGGCCAGGAAGTACGTCGGCAGGCCGTCGGTCTTCATCAGGACTTGCATGTCCATGCGGTCCCACGGGATCTCGACGTCGCCGCGCAGCATGTCCGGCACCACGCAGACGCCTTCGCTCGGCACCTTCATGCGGATCACGTGTGGTTCGCCAGCGGCCAGGCGACGGGCGACTTCGTCCTTCGACAGCAGCAGCGCGCGGCCGTCGTAACGCGGGGTTTCGCCACGGGCCATCTGCTCGGCGCGCATCTGGTCCAGCTCTTCGGCGGTGCAGAAGCACGGGAAGGCATGACCGAGCTCTACCAGCTGCTGGCAATACTTCTGATAAATATCGCCACGCTCGCTTTGACGGTACGGACCGTGCGGGCCGCCGACGTCCGGGCCCTCGCTCCACTCGATCCCCAGCCAACGCAGGGCGTCGAAGATCTGCTGTTCGGACTCGCGGGTCGAACGCAGTTGGTCGGTGTCTTCGATCCGCAGGATGAACTCACCGCCGTGCTGCTTGGCAAAGCAGTAGTTGAACAAGGCGATGTAGGCGGTACCTACGTGGGGATCCCCGGTAGGCGATGGCGCGATGCGAGTGCGGACGGTGGTCATGGCATGTCTCGAAAAGAATAAAAAGCGAAGTTCAAACAGAACATCAAACAAGAGCGGAATGGTAACAGGCGACACCCGCCCCGCTCCAGTGAACAGGGCATTTAAGCCAAGGTTGCGTCTGGAACACCCGTATGAGGGGGTGAATGGGCGAATATCAGCCGACAGCATTTACCGTTTATCGGCTGTATGCCAGATTTGCCTGCTGATACCTTCCCTTACAATTTCTCGACTACAGTTTGCCCCATGCCTGCCCAACTCAAGCGCCGCCTCTTCACGTTCCTGATGATTGTCCTGCTGATTGCCGGGGGCCTGTTTGCCCATTGGTTCTTCAAGGGGCGCTTTTATGAAAGCACCGACAACGCTTATGTCCAGGGCGAGATCACCCGCGTGTCGAGCCAATTGGGCGCGCGCATCGATCAGGTGATGGTGCAGGACAACCAGCATGTCGAGAAGGGTCAGTTGCTGATCAAACTCGAAGGCGATGACTTCCACCTCGCTGTCGACCGCGCCAACGCGACCCTCGCCACCCGCGAAGCCGAACGCCTGCAAGCCCAGAGCAAACTGACCCAGCAAGCCAGCCTGATTGCCTCCAGCGAAGCGCAAGTAGCGTCAAGCCAGGCCAGCCTGGGCCGTTCGCAGATTGATTTGACCCGTGCCGAGACCTTGCGCAAGCCGGGTTATGTCTCGGAAGAACGGGTGACCACCCTCTCCGCCGACAACCACATTGCCCGTTCGCAACTGGTCAAGGCCCAGGCGGATGCCCAGGGCCAGCGCCAGCAAGTCAACGCGCTGACCGCCGAGATCAAGCGCCTCGACGCGCAGATCGCCAATGCCAAGGCCGACCTGGCGCAAGCCGAGCTGAACCTGACCCGCATTGAAATCCACTCGCCCATCAGCGGCCTGATCGGCCAGCGTGCCGCCCGCGAAGGCCAGGTTGTGCAGGCCGGCGCGTATTTGCTGTCGATCGTTCCGGACCAGGACATCTGGATTCAGGCCAACTTCAAGGAAACCCAAATCGGCCACATGCAACCCGGGCAGAAAGCCGAACTGACCTTCGACGCCTACAGCGACACACCGATCCAGGCCCGGGTCGACAGCCTGTTTGCCGCCTCGGGCGCGCAGTTCAGCCTGTTGCCGCCAGACAATGCCACGGGCAACTTCACCAAGGTCGTGCAGCGGATTCCGGTAAAACTGACCTTCGCCGCCGACAACCCGCTGCGCGGCAAGATCCGCCCGGGCATGTCGGTGACCGCCAAGGTGAACATCAAGGACGCCCCTGAAGAAGTCACCACCAAAGTGAGCAGCAAAGACGCCGCTGACGATGGCCGGTGATCAACTGATCCGCCCGGTCGGCGAACCGACCCGGCGGGACTGGATCGCGGTGATGAGCGTGATGCTCGGCGCCTTCATGGCGGTGCTCGACATCCAGATCACCAACTCCTCGCTCAAGGATATCCAGGGCGCGCTGTCGGCAACCCTGGAAGAAGGCTCGTGGATTTCCACCTCGTACCTGGTGGCGGAAATCATCATGATCCCCCTCACCGCCTGGCTGGTGCAGTTGCTTTCGGCACGACGCCTGGCAGTGTGGGTGTCCCTCGGATTCCTCTTCGCGTCCCTGCTCTGCTCCATGGCGTGGAGCCTGGAGAGCATGATCGTGTTCCGCGCCCTGCAAGGGTTTACCGGTGGCGCGCTGATTCCGCTGGCATTCACCCTGACCCTGATCAAACTGCCGGAACACCACCGCGCCAAGGGCATGGCCATGTTCGCCATGACCGCCACTTTCGCCCCCTCCATCGGCCCGACACTCGGCGGCTGGCTGACGGAAAACTGGGGCTGGGAGTACATCTTCTACATCAACATCCCGCCCGGCCTGATCATGATCGCCGGCCTGATGTACGGCCTGGAGAAGAAAGAAGCGCACTGGGAACTGCTGAAAAGCACCGACTACACCGGCATTCTCACCCTCGGCGTCGGGCTTGGCTGTTTGCAGGTGTTTCTCGAGGAAGGCCATCGCAAGGACTGGCTGGAATCGAACCTGATCGTGACCCTTGGCAGCATCGCGCTGGTCAGCCTGATCACCTTTGTGATCGTGCAGTTTTCCAAGCCCAACCCTCTGATCAATCTTGGCATCCTCGGCAACCGCAACTTCGGATTATCCAGTATTTCCAGCGTCGGGATGGGGGTCGGGCTGTACGGTTCGATCTATCTGTTGCCGCTGTACCTGGCGCAGATCCAGAACTACAACGCCTTGCAGATTGGCGAAGTGATCATGTGGATGGGCGTGCCCCAGCTGTTTCTGATTCCGCTGGTGCCCAAGCTGATGAAGTTCATCTCGCCGAAATGGCTGTGCACCCTGGGATTCGGCTTGTTCGGGTTGGCGAGTTTCTCTTCAGGGGTGCTGAACCCGGACTTTGCCGGGCCGCAGTTCAATCAGATCCAGATCATCCGCGCACTGGGCCAGCCGCTGATCATGGTGACCATCTCGCTGATCGCCACCTCCTATATCCTGCCCCAGGATGCGGGATCGGCATCGAGCCTGTTCAATATCCTGCGCAACCTCGGCGGCGCCATCGGCATCGCCCTGCTCGCCACGCTGCTGGATGCGCGGACCAAGGTTTACTTTGACTACTTGCGCGAAGCCATCGTGCCAAGCAATCCGCAGGTGGCTGAACGGATCGCCTCGCTGGCTGACCGACTGGGCAACGAAACGGCGGCACTGGGCAAGCTCAGCGAGATCGCCCACCAACAGGCGTCGATCATGGCCTATAACGATGCGTTTCATTTCGTCGGGATTGCGCTGGGGATCAGCATGGTGGCGGTGTTGCTGACCAAGAAGCTGCCGGAGGGGTTGAAGGCGGGTGAGGCGCACTAGTCAAAAATTGCGGCGCCAATACTGCCCCCTTCGCGAGCAAGCCCGCTCCCACAGGGATCACACTGAACCTTGTGGGAGCGGGCTTGCTCGCGAAGAGGCCCGCACACCCACCGCAAAGTTCAGACCGTCAGCAGGCGCTCGCGCATCTTGGCAATCTCGTCGCGCATCTGCGCCGCCGCTTCGAACTCCAGGTCACGAGCGAGCTGGTACATCTTCTCTTCCAGCGCCTTGATACGCTTGGCGATCTCGCCCGGCGAGCGCAATTGCGCTTCGTATTTGGCGTTTTCCTCGGCGGCCTTGGCCATGCCCTTGCGCTTCTTGCTCCGCGAACCGGGCACGGTGGCGCCTTCCATGATGTCGGCGACGTCCTTGAACACGCCTTTTGGCGTGATGCCATTGGCCAGGTTGAAGGCAATCTGCTTGTCACGACGACGCTCGGTTTCCCCGATCGCGCGCTCCATGGAGCCGGTGATGCGGTCGGCATACAGAATCGCCCGGCCATTGAGGTTACGCGCCGCGCGGCCGATGGTCTGGATCAGCGAGCGCTCGGATCGCAGGAAACCCTCCTTGTCGGCATCGAGGATCGCCACCAGCGACACTTCCGGCATGTCCAGGCCTTCGCGCAGCAGGTTGATCCCCACCAAAACATCGAAAGTACCGAGGCGCAGATCGCGGATGATCTCGACCCGCTCCACGGTGTCAATGTCCGAGTGCAGGTAGCGCACGCGCACGCCGTGATCCGCCAGATAATCAGTCAAGTCTTCGGCCATGCGTTTGGTCAGCGTGGTCACCAGCACCCGCTCCTCCAGAGCGACGCGCTTGGTGATTTCCGACAGCAAGTCGTCGACCTGGGTCAGTGCCGGGCGGATCTCGATTTGTGGATCCACCAGCCCGGTCGGACGTACCACCATGTCAATGACGCGCCCGGCGTGCTCGGCTTCGTAGTTTCCGGGAGTCGCCGAGACGAAAATCGTCTGCGGGCTGATGCTTTCCCATTCATCGAAACGCATCGGCCGGTTGTCCAGGGCCGAAGGCAGGCGGAAACCGTACTCGACCAGGGTTTCCTTGCGCGAGCGGTCGCCTTTGTACATGGCGCCAACCTGCGGCACGCTGACGTGGGATTCGTCGATCACCAGCAAGGCATCGGCCGGCAGATAGTCATAAAGCGTCGGCGGCGGCGCGCCGGCTTCGCGACCGGACAGATAGCGCGAGTAGTTTTCGATGCCGTTGCAGTAACCCAGCTCGAGGATCATCTCCAGGTCGAAACGGGTGCGCTGCTCCAGGCGTTGGGCTTCCACCAGTTTGTTGTTGGAGCGCAGGTATTCCAGGCGCTCCTTCAATTCCTCCTTGATCCCTTCCACGGCACCCATCAGGGTTTCTCGAGGCGTCACGTAGTGGCTCTTCGGGTAGAAGGTGAAGCGCGGCAGTTTGCGAATGACTTCGCCAGTCAGCGGATCGAACGCCGACAGGCTTTCCACCTCATCGTCGAAGAGCTCGATGCGGATCGCCTCGAAATCGGATTCCGCCGGGTGGATATCGATCACATCGCCACGCACGCGGAAGGTCGCACGGGCAAAATCCATGTCGTTGCGGGTGTATTGCAGGTCGGCCAGGCGTCGCAGCAATTCGCGCTGATCGAGCCGGTCGCCGCGATCCACGTGCAGCACCATCTTCAAATAGGTTTCCGGGCTGCCCAGACCGTAGATGCACGACACCGTGGTGACGATGATCGCGTCCTTGCGCTCAAGCAATGCCTTGGTCGCCGACAGACGCATCTGTTCGATGTGGTCGTTGATCGAGGCGTCTTTCTCGATGAAGGTGTCCGAGGACGGCACGTAGGCTTCAGGCTGGTAGTAGTCGTAGTAGGAAACGAAATATTCCACCGCGTTGTTCGGAAAGAACGCCTTGAACTCCCCGTACAACTGCGCCGCCAGGGTCTTGTTCGGCGCCAGCACCAGGGTTGGGCGCTGCACCTGGGCGATCACATTGGCGATACTGAACGTCTTGCCCGAACCGGTCACACCAAGCAGCGTCTGGTGCGCCAGCCCGGCCTCGATGCCCTCGACCATCAGGCGGATGGCTTCCGGCTGGTCGCCGGCGGGCTCGAAACGGGTGACTAGCTGGAATTCAGACATGAAAAACCTCTGGATCAGGCACGAACGAGAAAGACCGCAAACGACCGATGTCTCCCGAGGAAAAAACTGGATTGTGCTCAATGTGGAGCCGATTGCCAGCCCTTTCAAGGTAAACGTCCTACATCGCGCAAAACCTTTGCCGACGCCATTCGACTAACGGTCGAAAAATAATCGGAAAAACATACCTTAAAAGCCGAATCGCCTGTCGCCATTGATCGCGGATGGCCTCTATACTAGCTCCCCGTTTGTGCACCGCTCTAGTGCATTCGGCTGGAGCGCGACACGTCCCTCCACTCTCCATTCAGAGCCGCCGCAATAATGAGCCTGTTCTCCGCTGTCGAAATGGCACCACGCGATCCAATCCTGGGCCTCAACGAAGCATTCAACGCCGATACCCGTACCAACAAGGTCAACCTGGGGGTCGGTGTTTACTGCAACGAGGAGGGGCGAATTCCACTCCTGCGCGCCGTTGTCGAAGCCGAAACGATTCGCGCCGCTCAACACGTTTCCCGTGGCTACCTGCCTATCGACGGCATCGCCGCCTACGACCAGGCTGTGCAGAAATTGCTGTTCGGCAATGATTCGCCACTGCTCGCCGCTGGCCGCGTCATCACCACTCAGGCTGTCGGCGGTACCGGCGCTCTGAAAATCGGTGCCGACTTCCTCAAGCAGCTGCTGCCGAACGCCGTTGTGGCGATCAGCGACCCAAGCTGGGAAAACCACCGCGCGCTGTTCGAAACCGCCGGTTTCCCGGTGCAGAACTACCGCTACTACGATGCCGCGACCCACGACGTGAATCGTACCGGCATGCTGGAAGACCTGAACGCGCTGCCAAACGGCTCGATCATTGTGCTGCACGCCTGCTGCCACAACCCGACCGGCGTGGACCTGAGCCCGGCAGACTGGAAAAACGTCCTGGAAGTGGTTAAAGCCAAGGGCCACGTGCCATTCCTCGACATGGCGTATCAAGGTTTCGGTGATGGCATCGACGAAGACGCCGCTGCCGTGCGCCTGTTCGCCGAGTCGGGCCTGACCTTCTTCGCCTCCAGCTCGTTCTCCAAATCGTTCTCGCTGTACGGCGAGCGCGTCGGCGCCCTGTCGATCGTCAGCGAATCGAAAGAAGAAAGCGCGCGCGTGCTGTCGCAAGTCAAACGCGTGATCCGTACCAACTACTCCAACCCGCCGACTCACGGTGCCAGCGTTGTTGCTGCAGTGCTGAACAGCCCGGAACTGCGCGCCCAGTGGGAAGCCGAACTGGCCGAAATGCGCCTGCGCATTCGTGGCATGCGTACCCAGATGGTCGACCTGCTGGCCAAAAAAGCGCCTCAGCGCGATTTCAGCTTCGTCGGTCGTCAGTGCGGCATGTTCTCCTACTCCGGCCTGACGGTTGAGCAAGTTCACCGTCTGCGCAACGAGTTCGGCATCTACGCCCTGGACACCGGCCGCATCTGCGTGGCTGCGCTGAACCAGAGCAACATCGAGGTGGTGACGGACGCTATCGTCCAGGTCATCTGATCCGGCCTTGAAATGAAAAACGGGAAGCCATGTGGCTTCCCGTTTTTCATTCGCTTCAGATAATTTTCAAAGCAACGACGCAGCCCTCTAAACTCCACACAAGTCAAAATGTGGGAGCGGGCTTGCTCGCGAAGACAATCTGTCTGTGACATTGATGCCGAATGTGCCACCGCTTTCGCGAGCAAGCCCGCTCCCACAGGTTATGCGTACACTCTGTAATTCCGATGAGAACTCAAATGAAAAACGATGACCTACGCGCCGACCGCGATGAGCTGGACCATTTCGTCCCGCGCACCCCGGCCAAACGCGGCAACAACCTGGTGATGCAAGTGGCCGCCGGTGTATTCCTCGGCGGCCTGGCCCTGTGGCTGGTGCAACTGGGCGCCACGATGCTGTATGCCAAACTGATGCTTGGCACGATTACCTTCGGCGGTTAAGCCAGCTCATTCGCACGCTGGCTGGCCGCATCGTCATAAGCGACGTAGAGCGATTCGGCGATCTGGCTCTTGATCGCCTTGGTGCTTTCCAGCCCGAGAACGAAGCCTTCAGCCTTGCCGCCCGCGCGGTTCAGTTCTTCAACGGTGCTGGCCTGGGTGATGGCGTCGAACAACTTTTCGGCATGGGGGCCGACACCTTTGGGCAGGCTGATCTGAGCGACGCTCATGGGTGCACCGCGGAATGTCGAGGTGTGAGTTTCAAATGATTCATGGCGCGTACCTTTTCGGCGTAGTGGCCGGCAGCGCGTGTCACCACTTCCGGACGGCCATGGTAGACCTCTGGTGCGATTCTGGTAACCGCCAATGACCACTAAACCACCGCCCGTCCCCATGAATCCGTCCATTTGCTATTCGATGCTTGACTTCTCTTTTTGAATCAGTAACATAGGCGCCATTCCGCGATAGCTCAGTTGGTAGAGCAAGTGACTGTTAATCACTGGGTCCCTGGTTCGAGTCCAGGTCGTGGAGCCAGTAAATAAACGAAAAAGGCCAGCGCTTAGCTGGCCTTTTTTATTTCTGCTCAACACATTGCTCAACACTTGAGCTTTGAAGCATTTAGCGCCCCCTCCCCTGTCCTGAGTCTTCGACGCTGAGTATGAGTGAGTGCAATTAGACTGATCGGGCTCCGCGTGCGGCATTCACTAAGCCTGACGCCCTAGTGCTGGCTCTTCGTGAACGTCCAGTCGACAAAGATCCGCAAGCTGGGCACCGACACTCAACAACTCCGGCAAAACGACGGGCCTGGATCTGCGCAATGCAGCAAGTCGAACAGACAATCGCCTGCGGTCGCCACTCGGAGGTAACCGCCATTCCATCTCCATCCTGATCCAAATCAAACCATACAGCCGCCGTATTTACACTCATTCGCACCGTAGGCATGCTTGGTATTGCAGCCACCTCCCCTTGTCGCAGGCTGCTTGCTTTCACTGAGACAAAATGCAGCCGGTTGCCATCTTTCAGCTCAAGCAAAACTCTGCTCGGGTCAACACGGTCACGATACTCGAAACATAGTGCCTGCTTGTTCCAAGCGGCGACCCCTGGATGTTCATCGTGAAAGGCCAAGCCGTCTGGCATCTCTCGAACGCACCTAGCCAGTGCCTCGGCGTCATTCTGAGTTTCGGCAACCAGCCGATAGCCAGGCTCACCATTGACGATAATGCCGACGCGACGTGCACGGAGCGGCACGTATGTCTTTGGAGCCTTCCCTCTGGCATCCCTGCCAAGCTTCCACTCGCGCTGCCGGTTCCAGCAGCTCACACAGATGTCGCCACTAGCATGGATGAGCCGAAGATCGGAGCGGCCACAGCGAGTGCATCTGGTACCCTGATCCGGATGTCTCGTGATCTTGATCTTGGCCGAAGACGATGCGGCCTGGAGGGGGTCGACTTTGCCAGCGTGCACGGCTCCGATCGGGCAGAAGCGGCAAGCCGATGTCCGCTCATCACCGGCAATGGACCGCGTGTACCGACCAGAGCAGTCGTCGCTGCTCATGGAGGCGCTCAGCTTCTCGCAACGGAAATGTCGCTTGCCCGGCACCCACTGCAGGTACTCGATTCCATCGGCACAGGGTTGAGGCGACGTACTCATGGATGCGCCTCAACAGCTAGGCCGAGTCTGATGGCCCGAGCTTCTGATGCACGCATTGGCGGCCAATCATTACCTTGGGCATCCATTGCGATCGCAGGTGCGAGTGAAGTGCTAAGAGTTCCTTGGTGTTCCTCAGTCGCCATTAGGGCTTTGCGGGTCAGCAGCATGCCCATCTTAAGTACTTCGGGCTGGGTCACCTTGTGCTCAACTGCCAGCGATCGCAGGATCTTGGCGGTGGCATTGTCCAGGGACAGCGTCATTCGGGTTATCCCAGCGGTTTTCAGGCTGTCTCGACGCACTCTCTGGCGCTGCTTTGGGGTTTTTGGGGTGTTCAAAAGTCATATCTCGGTGATCACGCCGTGATGGCGTGACCACGTTAAAATCACGACTGAGCTAACAGCGTGCGCTTGCTCTTGAGGGCTGACGCTAGCTGGCCGCCAAGTCATCCGGCAGCTCCTGGCTAGCGGAGAGTTGGTGGCAGATGTCCCCGACATCGGTGCCCGTGACCTTGCCGGCGATGACAGCTTCGTCCAGCGCGTGGTGAAGCTCGGTCATGTCCTTTAGCAGTCGCTTTTTTGGCTGCTTGGCCGGCAGCGTCTTCGGGCTATTCGGATAATCGTGTGTAAGGCGCATTCGGCCCATCAGCCCGACCGAGTGGGGAACGATTTTCCGTGAACGCCACGGCACGCGGGTCTGTAAGCTATTCAGGAGGCCCGTTGCAAACTCTCTCAGGATCGTCCGCGATTCGTCATCAATCCTGACAGAGAACCCTATGACTACACCCATCCGCCGCGCAGCATCCCTTCGTCCAGGGCAATTCAAACACTTGATCCGCGTTGCATCTGTTACTGGCCGTCTGCCAGAGCGCGACGTGATGCTTTTATGGCTCACACACACCACTGGGATTCGCGTCACCGAACTGGCCTTGCTGAAGGTCGCAGACGTGCTGTACCCCAGCGGAGCTATTAAGTCCAAGGTGTATCTACGACCAGACATCACCAAGGGCTGCCGACCCCGCAATGTATACCTGACACATGCTCGATGCCTTGCCGCCTTGGACGGCTGGATCGCGGTTCGCTTGCTACGCCGGTGGGGCCTGTCCGGTGCTGATGAATATCGGGGGCCTGTGCCCAGGTTCAAAGCTGGTTACCACACACAAGGGCCAAGCGTTTGAACTTGCGTTTAAACATCGTCAATTGGACAGCGGTCCGGAGGTTTACCGTGCCTGTGATTCGCTCCAGCAGACGATCAGTCGGCTCTACCGGCAGGCCGGTATCAAGCAGGGTTCGTCACACAGTGGCAGGCGATCTCTGGCGGCAAAGGTGCTGGCTGCGACCGGCGACGTGGAGACGGTACAGACCATCCTCGGTCATGCCTGCCTCGATCACAGCAAGCCGTATCTAACTGTTGACATCGAGGTTATCCGTCGTGCTTTCGAGCTTGCACTGGCATAGTGATATCGGTAACTCTTTCCGCTAGTCAGCATTGATATTGAAATGTCCGTCCAGGGGTGAGGTTTTGCCCCCGAGAACTTGAGGAAATCAACAATGGCTAGGCTCACACTGACCGATTTTGACGAATGGCTCGATGGCGCTGTGCAGACGGACGTAGAGGACGTGTACGCCCTCCATGAAGCCGTTGACGGTGAAACAGAGTTCGCTCAATACAAAGCCGAGCGTGCACCAAATGGACAGCTCTTGGTCTCGTATGGCGACGATAGCCCTTGGTTGAGGCTGTCCACGGAGGAAGCTAAGCAGGGTTTTCTTCGTCGTCTGGGCGGCCGTTATGTTGGGGAAGGTTGTATGGACATCGGTGCGTGGTATGTCATGCACATGGGATTAGCGTCCGATTAAAGGAAATTCGCATGGAGGACGCCGATGAGGTGTACCAGATCCTTCGAGACACCAAGGTTTTGGCTCGCCGTTATTACCAACTCACTCGCAAACCGCTGGGTGTGACTGGCGAAATCGCAGAGTACGAGGCAGCTCGGCACCTCAACGTCGAGTTGGAACTGGCTAGGCAAGCTGGGTACGACGCGACAGAAGTGAGAGATGGGCTGAAAGTCAGAATTCAAATCAAGGGGCGGTATTTCACCAGCCCACGAATGCGAAGCGGTCGAGTGGGATCAATCGATTTAAGGCAACCCTTCGATACAGTTTTACTGGTTCTTCTCGATGCGGATTACAACGCTTTCCAGATTTTTGAAGCGGATCGCTCTGCGGTTGAGGCGTTACTGACAAGGCCTGGGTCAAAGGCTCGAAACGAACGTGGCTCAGTCGGTATCAGTCAATTCAAAGCGATCAGCAGACTGCGTTGGGCGCAGTCTGAAGTATAGGAAATGGAGCGGGGAGAATGATTGCAACACTTCTGGCGACAGCAGTAATTTTCGGTTTTGGTTGGTTCGTTCTGCGGTTTGGTCGCAAAGATACTAAAGGATGGTGGTTACGGGATTACTTCGGGAAGGTAGCTTTTTATGTTGCCATTTTCATGGCGATGGTGGTTGGCAGGCAGTTCGATTTCCCGGGTAGGCTTGTGCTCGCGTTACCAGCAGCTTTGATAATGAGTGTAGTTATCGCCTCCCCGTTGACGCTGATCTACTACTTCCGCGTGGTCAAAAAACAGGCCAATTTGAGGTCAAAAGTTGTTGGCGACGTTGACCAAAGCGAATGATAGTAAAATCTCGTACCACCACATCTGGTATGTCCGCTCATCTGGCGGTTAAAATTCCCGCCAGCCAATCCCGGGATGGAACGCATGAAAGTACACGTAGGCAAGGTGGTTTTTTTTAAGATTGCTGCGTTTATCTCTATCTCATTCATGATGTGTACTGCGTCAGCAGCAACACAGAAAGATTCTGAGACTTGGAGTGTCACATCAGCATGGGTGCGTGTCCTACCTAAAAAAGAGCAGACCCCCGTCCTTATTCTGCTTAATTCCTCACTTAGAATGAAAGTCGACAAAGAAATTGTTCCCAGCGCCAAAACTGGCAAGGACGCGATGTGGGCATTAAAGGTAGACTATGTAGGTCATTTCTTGCTTTCTGAGCTTTCCACAAACTCACCCGCCCTCAAACTATTGCTTGATGAACGAGCGAGTTATCTGCTTGAGTTTATCCATGGGAAGTCTAGTGTTGATGTTCTAGAGGCTAAATCGATAGAGACAGGGAAAGAAACACAAGCCATTATTTCTAAGCTAGGCAAAGACAAACTGAGCGAAATTATGAACAAGTATTCTTCTAGAATTGAACAAACACAGATCTCTCTTCAAGTACAGGCAATGGAAGGTGCAAGCCAGTAAAAGGATATTTCAGTATCCTATATTTACTTGAAGAAGCCCCTCGCGGGGCAAATGTTTGATAATGACGATGCCGTGCAAGACGCGATTATTGCTGCCGACTTCGACGCTAACTGATCTGTTGAAGGAAAAAGCCATGACGCTGACTCCGGAACTAAAGCAGCTGTACTTCGAATTAAGCGTGCAGCAAAGCGACGGCCCGCTAATGGCCGGGCTCAAATACGTCATTTGGCTATTCGCCATTTTGGTTGCTTAGGAGGTGCTGAAAATGGTTGCCCGCAAGGTGTGGGACTTTGTAAATGGTCGAGAGGTCTACGAATTGACCGCCCAGGTACACCCGAAGCCTGGCCATCGTGCGGGGCCGAGGACGTGTAAGGGCGCGCTTTCCGCGCAAGGCGAAGGAATAGGGCATGTCTAAATGGAAGTCATTTCTGCCATTGGCAATCGTAATTCTGGTTGGATTTGGGGCAGGCAACATAGCCAAATCTCTCGGCTTCCGTTCGGAAAGTATGGGGATTGGCTGTGCCATATTCGCGGCAGCTTTCTTCCTCTACAAAGTATGGTCAGGTCGCCCAATTGCCAAGCAGTCTGAAGGTTGAGGAAAGGCCGCTGCACCCACAAGCCCGCCCCCTGCGGGATGAACCTGAACTGTTTCATTGGGGAGAATGGATATGGCGTTCTGGAAGAAAAAAATTGGGCCGAAAGCTCAGCCGAAAATAGACGAAAAAACTCAATGTGCGATTGACGTTGCTGCATTCATCATTGACCTGCAATTTGACCGAGCACGTGAGCTACCTGGTTTCGACGAGCTTTTTTTCTGTCCATTTGTTCGTGGATATTTGAGCGGTGCTTTCACGGCAGCAATGCAGGCATTCAAACTTCCCGGATACGGGGAAGACAGCAAAACCTTAGCATTCATCGTCGGCGGCCACGTCCACATAATGGGTGAGAAAAATGGCTTTACGTATGCAATGGATTCCGCACACATCCAAGGCAACCGTGACTACGACCTCGGCAACCGTACTGGCGGTCAGGAGTTGATCGATTTCCTGAACAAAGAAGTCATTGTGCCTACCCAACTTTACAACTACTGCAAGGGCAATTGACGAACGTCAGAGCTAGGCTGAATGCAACAGTGGTTCGCGCTAGGTCGCAAGTTGAGGGAAATTCACTGCCAATCACACAGCCCCTTCATCGGGGCTTCGGCAGTACCGGAGGGCGGCTTTCGCACCTCACTTGCGAAGGACTGATATGAGCAATTATCGGGGCTGGGAGACAGCGACCTCACTTCTGCTTGCATACGAGGCTTCTGCGCGCGCGCATAAAGCAGCGATACGCAATGCCGCAACCGTACCAGGACAGGAACCCCATGAGCGTTACAGCTATCAGCATGGTTTTGCGCTGCTTATCCTCAACGCGTCGATCGTTGAAGGAACCATGCGGACGATCCTTACAGAACGAGTTACCGATGACTTGAACAAAGTCATTGAGCGGAACGTAGCTGCCGGATTGACGGAGCACACGGCTCCGGACCGCCTCCTTGCCAAATTTCTCCGTGATTTGGAGAGCACAGGATCGTGGCAAAAATTAACAGAGGCGAGCTCCGCGTACCTTGGCGCCCCAATGAACGCAACCATCCCTAAAGAAGTGATGGAGGGTATTGACGTCTTGTTTGTTCTGCGAAATGTGCTCGCCCACGGGACTGCGTTAATCCAGCCGGTTGAGCCACTTGGGGATGACATGAAAGACGTGTATCCGTACGACTGGCAGCGTCGGCTTCAGAGGGTTTCGGTATACCTAGAGGCGCAATTCAAAAAAGGGGCGGTGTTCAAAAATCTTGCTCACCCTGGCATGCCAGAGCATTTCATGGATATCACGAAGCGATATTTTGCTCAGATCAGTGACACCTTTTTCCCTGTTCCCCAAAGGGCAGAAATAACCATTGAGATGATTCGGAAGTACCATTTCGGGTACATGGATACTATGCGTTAACGGCAAGATCGACCGCCGCCCACCAAGCCCTGGCCTAAAAATCGGGGTCGTGGCCATAGGAGCAGGACAGTAAACATATGCACAACAAGAAGTTGAATCTGATCAATCGTGACTAGCACGGAAAATCGACCATGACCACAAGACTCAGCGTGCCGATGGCGAATGTGCTCAAGAGCATGGGCTTTGGACATGACTACGACGACTTCGGAGTCCATGGGCCTGTGTCCCATGCGTCTCGCGTGCGGACGTGTGACGCGTTAGTGAAGCGTGGTCTGATGATTCAGACGCTGTTTGGTGAGTACCTGTTGACCAATGCCGGGGAGGCCTTGGCGAACTGCCTGAATGCCACCCCGGCCAACAATTGAACTGTTCCAGGAAAGACCTTTGAAAATCGACGCCGGAACGCTCCAAGATTACTTGGCAGCCACCTTAAAGAGCGCAAAGGATCATACGGCAGAACCACCACAGCTGATGTTCTTGGTAGACCAGATGGACCAGATATTCCATCGAGAGATCTTCGAACACAGCTTTGAGGTGAACCCAGTTGTCGGTCTGCTAGCAATGAACTCGTACACGCTGATATTAAGCGCAGTGCGTCAGGCGCTTTCGGGACATGTAGTGTCAACGTATCCGATTGCACGTGCCGCGCTCGAATCAGCGTGCTATGGGTTTCTCATTGCCTGTGACGAGGCTAAAGCAGATGTTTGGATAAGCCGCCACCATTCAGAAAGCTCACTTCAGAAATGTCGGAAAACTTTTACTGCAAAGAATGCGGCTAATGAATTGAGGAAAATTGATCCAGTTATGGCCGAGTACGTGCTTGCGCATTACGACGCCTCAATAGACTTCGGTGCGCACCCGAATCGTAAATCTGTGATTGATCATATAGAGGACATGGGTCCCATGGGGGATGGTCTTCATGGTTTTTCGTTGGTAGGTGTTTACGGTCGAAATAGCTGGCACGTAAACCATGCCTTACTGGTGTGTGTGGAAGCTGGCCAGGCTATCGCTTTTCTGCTTGCAGCATCTGTTGAGAATCACCCTCTCATTCACGACCGTGCCAGCGTCTTCCAAGACTGGATGGATGCAAAAAATCGGATGGTTGAGGAGCTTAATGGCGGGCCAATCGACTACTCCGGACCAATGTACTGTTCGGTAATACCGCCGACATAGGAAAATCGCATGGAGGACGTCGATGAGGTGTACCAGATCCTTCGAGACACCAAGGTTTTGGCTCGCCGTTATTACCAACTCACTCGCAAACCGCTGGGTGTGACTGGCGAAATCGCAGAGTACGAGGCAGCTCGGCACCTCAACGTCGAGTTGGAACTGGCTAGGCAAGCTGGGTACGACGCGACAGAAGTGAGAGATGGGCTGAAAGTCAGAATTCAAATCAAGGGGCGGTATTTCACCAGCCCACGAATGCGAAGCGGTCGAGTGGGATCAATCGATTTAAGGCAACCCTTCGATACAGTTTTACTGGTTCTTCTCGATGCGGATTACAACGCTTTCCAGATTTTTGAAGCGGATCGCTCTGCGGTTGAGGCGTTACTGACAAGGCCTGGGTCAAAGGCTCGAAACGAACGTGGCTCAGTCGGTATCAGTCAATTCAAAGCGATCAGCAGACTGCGCTGGGCGCGGTCTGAAGTATAGGAAATGGAGCGGGGAGAATGATTGCAACACTTCTGGCGACAGCAGTAATTTTCGGTTTTGGCTGGTTCGTTCTGCGGTTTGGTCGCAAAGATACTAAAGGATGGTGGTTACGGGATTACTTCGGGAAGGTAGCTTTTTATGTTGCCATTTTCATGGCGATGGTGGTTGGCGGGCAGTTCGATTTCCCGAGTAGGCTTGTGCTCGCGTTACCAGCAGCTTTGATAATGAGTGTAGTTATCGCCTCCCCGTTGACGCTGATCTACTACTTCCGCGTGGTCAAAAAACAAGCCCATTTGAGGTCAAAAGTTGTTGGCGACGTTGACCAAAGCGAATGATAGGAAAAAGATCAGCGCTCAGCGGCGCGACGGTAAAACGTACTACAGCGCGAACCAACTCAGCCGACTCTATACGCGGCTGTTCGGTCTTGCTGGGATCGAGGGGGCCAGTGCGCAGTCAGGGCGTCGGACGCTTGCCGTCAAGCTCAAGCGTCGGGGCATCGACTTGCGAAACATCAGCGAAATACTGGAGATTGAGAGCCTTGAGGCGGTTAAGAGGCTGTGCGAGAGCGCCCCGGCGCGGCTTGGCGATATTGTGCGGAGAATCATTTGATGGGCACCAGAATGACATCGATATCGAAGGTGACGGGCTATCTGACCGCACTGGTTGAAAATGATTTGATCGGTTCTGCGATTACAGTGCAACTGACTCAGGAAAAGGACCGAGCTGTAAGCGATGTACTCAAGGTGCCGAGCCAGTTGTCGGAAGGTGGCGGTTTTCAGCAGACAGTCAGTCCGCCGGCACGCTTCTGATAGGACATGACCCTGTAAGGCCCAAGCCCCGCACCTGTGGGGCTGAAGCAGTAAGAGAGGGACGCTTTTCGATCCTCAGGTCCGAGTAGGAGAACTCACATGCCAGCGATTACCGACCCTCACATAGGGCTGATCAGTTTTCAAAAGGCGCTGCTCAGCGGCACTATCAAGCCCAAGCGTTGCAAGACACAGCGCGAGCTTTATTTTCTTCGTGATAAGCCGACTCCTGACACCATTCGGCTGACTTACGCAATGATCGTAGGCCGCCAGGTCAAGGCCATGGCCACTTACATTGAAGCTGAGCCAAACGAAGGCAAACGCTGTTTTGGTGTGGGCTATACCGTTGCGATTCCCTTCCGTGGTCAGGGGCTAGCCAAGGCCGTCCTCTCCAGCAGTTTGAAAGAGTTTAAAGGACTGTTGGAAGCCGAACTGTCGGAGCCTGGCTTTTACCTTGAAGCCATTATCGGTGTAGATAACGAGCGCTCGCACAGGGTGGCCAAACAGTTCATCAGCCAGGAACCTGACGAGATTTCTGATAGCGAATCCGGCTTGCCGGCACTGCACTACATCACGCTCGTGACTTGATAGCGAACTGTCTAGGAAAAGAGCATGGATGCGACCGATGAGGTTTACCAGATCCTTCGAAAGGCCAAGGTGCTTGCCAGGCGCTACTACCATCTCACTGGCAAGCCTCTGGGCGTTACTGGTGAGGTGGCAGAATACGAGGCTGCTCGGATTCTAGATCTCGAATTGGAGCTTGCCAGGCAAGCCGGTTATGACGCGACTGAAACAAGGGATGGGGTGACTCTCAAGATTCAAATCAAGGGTCGATATTTCCCCAATCCTCGACTTCGAGGTGGCCGGGTCGGTTCGATCGACTTAAACCAGCCCTTTGATACGGTTCTGCTGGTGTTGCTCGATGCCGAATACAACGCGTTTCAGATCTATGAAGCGCCACGACCCGCGGTTGAGACACTCCTGACTAGGCCTGGATCAAAAGCTAGGAACGAGCGTGGGTCAGTCGGAATCAGCCAATTCAAGGCAATCAGTTCGCTGCGCAGGGAGCGGACGGAATCATAGGAAAATTCACATGACTACAGGACGTTCTCCGATATGAGTCAATACTTTGATCATGTGACCAAGCAACTGCACAGTAAGATTGCTCAAGCCAAGGTGTACATCACAAAGCACAACCCTACGACCGGGGCGCTGGCTGAGGCAGTGCTGCGCGAGTTCCTCCAAGAACATCTGCCAGGTGCGGTCAGTGTTGAGCAGGGGTTCATCATCACCCCCGACGGTGGTCTCTCCAAGCAGTGCGACATCCTGATCTATGACTCGCATCGGTATGCCCCGTTCTTCCGGGCTGGTGATGTTGTTGTCGTTCCTGCCGAGTCCGTGATCGCCCTGATCGAAGTAAAAACCTCGATCGACAAGCCTCGTTTTCACGAGGTGATCACGTACTTCCAGTCATTTGCAAAATTGCAATTGCAGGCTCGGACCTACCTGTTCATGTTCAATGCTCCGAAGCTTGAAACCGTCGGAGACCACTTTGACAGTTATGAGCATCCCGGGAGTCGCAAAGAGTTCGATCACGACACCTACCATGACCTTCCGGACGTGATAACCGGCCTATACCCGTCGTATCACCTGGAAAAGGGTTATGTCATTTTTGACCGGGATGGCATGGGGTATCTCTCGTATTTTTATGAAGACCAGAAAGGGTCCGCGATCAGTGCGCTGGAACTGTTCTTCCTGTCGGTGTACTCAGCCGTTGAGCAGTACCTCGAGTCTTATACCTCATCTAAGCTGCCCCCCCGATCTGAGTATCACAAGAAAAAGACGACCACGAAGATTGAGGCTATCGATCTGTTTCCGATGTGAATTCACATACCGTCAGCCCGCCATTATTGCGGGCTTTGCAGTACCAAGGCGCGGGTTCGTGTCCACTGATCAAGGAAGTGACGATGACCAACACCTGCTACATGTGCAGCAAACCTGCTACGACACGTGAACACGCTCCGCCTCGCTGCCTTTTTCCAGCACAAAAGTACTCCCTCAACGGCAAAGACCAGCGGGTGAACTTGATCGTCGTGCCAGCGTGCGACGAGCACAACGGCGACAAATCCGCCGATGATCAGTACCTGATGCACATCTTGCCAATGTCCTTCGGACTGAACGAGGTGGCTGATCACTACTTTCAGACCAAGGTTCAAGAGTCGATTGCGTCTAATAATCGACTTACCAAATCTCTGGCCGGTAGTGCGGTGCAGGTGAAAGTTCATGATCTGGATAAGGACGAATGGACTCAGACCTTGGCTTTTAAAGTCGACATGGTGCGGCTGATGGGCGTGCTGGAGATGAATGCTCGCGCAATTTACTTTCGCCATCACAATGCCAAGCTCACGACAAAGCTGTCTTCGCTGACGAACTTCACGTTGCTCGGGAACAGCTTACAGCTCAACGTTCTGTTGAACCGGGTCATGAGCGAAGGTGAAGAAATGCTCGATGCGGTCGGAGCCGAACGCCATGGCCCCAACCCGGACGTGTTTTTCTACCGTATTGCCAGAGAGGGGAACCTTGAGCTGCTGGAGTTTACGTTTTACGGGACGTCGAAGGTCCTGTTCGCCATCGATCATAGCGTCGCGCAGCAGGTTTAGTGCCAGTGCATGGCATTGTTGCAGCATCACTTGAAGCATCGATCAGATACATCCCAAGACATCAGCCAATGAGCCTGAACTCCAGGAAATCCGCACCAGTTACACCACAAGCCCAGTCGACAAACGCTGGGCCAAGGCAATAGGAGGACGCCCATTTTGAGTCCGCGAATAATGCAGGAACGATCGACATGGAAATAGGTTTTAAAGCTGCATTTCTAACAATTTTTGCGCTGGTTTCACCTTGTGCGGTATCAGCTGTTGAACTGGCTCCAGACGTCCTAGATACCCAATGGCTGGTGAAAAACTGCAGCTCCGTACCACAAGGTTCAACAGCCAAGCCGAGCGGTATTGGTGCTGCTGCGGAAGCTGGAGCCTGTATTGGATACCTCGGTGCACTTGCAGAGACAGCACCGATTCTAAATCGCGTTGTGCCTGCAAATGCCCAAGTTTGCACGCAAGGCCAAGTTAATCCTGCTGGTCTAGCGCAAGTCGTGCTTGAGTACATCAAAAGGCGACCAACAGTGATAGGTGATCCGCGTCTTGTAGTGTCGCTTGCTGCGCTCTCCGAAAAGTATCCATGCCGATAGGAAAAGCAGCTCCACTCACAAGCCCGCCGTGCGAGCTTTCTTTTGTTGCGAAATTGCACTCCACTTGACCAACCGTTCTATCCGACCTGACCAGTCATTTGCATTCGTACAGACCACTGATTGCATCAGATTTGACCAGCACGTTTTGTCACGATGATTGGCAGATGCCGTGACAAAAGAAGATGTGATGACCGAGGTCGTCATCCGCTCGGACACCCGAATAATTGGGGGCTGCAGCTTTCGCTCAACCCCGCTGTGGCACCAGCTCCGACGTTGCCGAGCACACGACGAGCCTGGAAGACCCGCGCGTCAGGGCGACGTAGAGATGCCGGGAATCCATGTTTTCAGGGGACGGGATGACGGCCACCTCGGCTTCCAAGCCTTTGAGCAGCAGGGTGCTGCCTATCGCGCGGCGAGCCAGCTGCCGACTCTCGTGGCGATTGCGCTCCCGCTCGCGAACGGTGGCAGCGGAGAAGGTGCAGTTTCCCCCGGCGGCCATCTGCAAAGCACGCAGGCTGCCATACAGAACGTCGGGGCGATACACCCGTGCATTGTCCTGACGCATCAAGGCACGTAGTGCGTCTGCGGCCAGTGGGTACGTAGGCGTGGCCGCGAAGGTCACGAGCGCTACTTCGGTGGGCGTCGGCGGCGTACGCGCGGTGCCCCTACGCAGGCTGTCCAATCTCGGCAAGAGAGCGGAGACGCCGACCTGCGTCATCGTTTCAGCAGCAAAGTGGACCAGCCGCGTGACGGCATCGGGCGCTTCCAAGGTGAACGTGAGGCCAAAGTTGGTGAGGTCCGCAAGATCCACGGGCTCGACCGCGGTGGCCCCAGGGGTTTGGCTGGCCATCTGTCGACGTCCTCGGGGATTGCGGCTGTCGCCGATGACCAGGACCTGGCCCTCCGGGGTCACCGAGCGCGTCAACGCCGCGGCCAGGCGCTGGCGTTCGGCGGTGGCGGGCTGCAGTTGAATCCATGTGACCTCGGGAGGCGCCTGCCGCAGGTCGACACTGCCGCCTGCGTGGAGGACGCGCCGGCAGTCCAACAGCCATTGGCCGAATTGCGGCGTCCCGGCGTTAATCCATCGCCAGGGTCGGTTGAGCTCGCCGATCGGAGGAAACTGCTGCAGCACATGCGCATTCCAGTCGACTAACTGGTTGCCGCCAAAGCCGAAGATGGCCTGCATCGGATCGCCAAGGACGCAGGTTGGCAACACGGTGGCCAGCGCCGTGACCAAGGAGTGCTGCACCAGGTTGCAGTCCTGGTACTCGTCAACGATAAGGTGGGCATACGTGGCTGCCAACGTTTCATTGAGGTGCCCGCCTTGCAACAGATGGAGCGCCGCCAGGCGGATAGCGGGATAGTCGCCACCGGGGTTTCTCAACTCCAGGGTAGCAGCCGGTAGGCCGCTGCGCGCCGGAAAGAAGCTCACCAGGCGCATAGCAAATCCATCGAGCGTGGCGATGCGGTACGCCGATGACGGGACATTTCCGCGCTGCATCCGCAGACGCAACGTGGTTACCCCGGCATTAGTATGCGTGAGGATGAGTACCGGTTTGCGGCCCGCATGCTGGGTCAGGGTGTCGGCGATAATCTGTGTTTTGCCACAGCCTGCAGGTGCCGTAATGGTGCCCAAGCGGACGGCCAGCAAGTCATGCTCAGGCATGGGCCCACCTGTACAACTGATTGACCAGCGCAGCAAAGCCGGCTTCCACGGCGGGAAGATGGGGGCCGACAATATCCCTGGCCACGTCTTCGAATTTGGTGACGGACTTGAACCAGCCGTTCTTGCGATGGCGCGAGGTCAAGCCGAGGGCTTGGCGCACTTCCGCTGTGTATGGAGTGCCAGCAAGGCGCTGCGCGCGAATGCCAGCGAGCGTGATGGCCCCTTGCGAATGCGATTGGATGTGGGCGGCCACCAAATCCTCGTCGACCAGTTCAACCGCTCTCTGAAGCAGGGCGTCGATGGCGGGATCGGGCAGGCTGAGGAAAAGTTCGTCCTCCAGGGCCCGCCCCACTCGCCAGGTCATGGTTTCCCCTCTGGCCGCTGCATAGGCCTGGACGACCGCGTCAGTTGGAGGCTTGTCAGCGTCGACGAGGACTAGCACTCGGTACCCCAGGCGCCGCAGGGCCAGACCACGGACGAAGCACCGGTCAGGTTCCCCGCCGCCAACGTTCACATAGGCTGTACCCGACGCCAGCATCGAACGCCCGTTAATGGAGGTCCAAAAGTGGTCCAATCCGCGGATAAAACCAACCTCGCTCGCCCCTTCGCATACGATGACATTACGCGCCAAAAATGCCTCCGGGTCGGCGCGGACCGTGCTCTGTACGTCGTCGGCCACACCCACAGGCAGGACGTATGTCACTTCATCGGGGGCTTTTCGGACCACGAAAATCTGGTTGCCGCTGAGCTCGCGCACCGCGACAGGGGAATGCGTCGTCATGAATACCTGCAGCGGCGCAAGATTATCCTTTGCACCAAGCGAATTCAGCAGCCGAGTAAGACGGTGAGGTTCAAGGCCGTACTCCACCTCATCGACCAGCACGATAGATGCGCGTTGCGCCGCTTCGCGTTGCAGGCCAGCGACCAACAACCGGGATGAGCCGGTACCCAGGGCTCGTAAAGGTACCCCCGCAGCGTCATGCAAAGAAATCGCGCCATCGCCGATGGAGACCGCCTGGGCATCTAGCAGCGCCTGGACCGCTCCGCCAACAGGAACACCCAGGCTCGTCGCCGTTTTGGTCACGGTCTGCAACGTATTGCGCAACTGCGCTCCGGCTTGGTCGCCAAAGTTGAGCCTTGCTTCGCGCGCGGCCCTAGCCAATTCAGCCGTCAGTTCCGGGCGCTCCTCCGATAGCCGATTGAGAACGGAACTGCGATTCCACGACAGATTTGAACTGGCATAGGTGCCCAGTCTGGCAGGTGCCAGGGCTACCCGCTCCTTCCAGGCGATGTTGCGCTCCAGCCCCAGTGCCTGCGCACGAGCCGAGACCAGTGTCCAGGCCGGCTCAAGGTCACTGTGCACTGTGAGTCGAAGGACTAGTACGGTCTCTGCTCCTTGCCGTGGCTCCTCTTCCACTATGCCTGTCGCTAGGTCGTAAGCGCGCAGGTAATGCCCGTAAGCATCTAGGTCTTTCAGTGCGTCGGGCAACGCCCCAAGCGTCAAGGTGATTTGTATGGGTTGAGTGACATCCAGTCGATAGAAGTCAGTGTCCCCGAACGATACGTTTCTCCGGGCCCCCAGGCAGATGTCGATGGCATCCAGAATCGTGCTTTTGCCGCTATCTCCTGGACCAATCAGGCAATTCAAACCTGGCGATGGCTGCCAGGTCAGCGCCCGAATGGACCTGAAGTTTTGGATCTCGACCTTGCGAATTCGTACCACGCTCCCCTCCTTTGATGTCATGTCCTATGCCGCCTGTGCGGCTCACGCGATGCCCGTACGTAGTCAGAGGGTACCGGAGAAGCTGGAAGGGATGTGCGCCAGATCTGAGACCCCGGCAACAATCCAATCTTCCGCAATGCACAGCGTACTATGGTTGTACTCGGTGCCCACGTCATCCAGGGTGACTATGCGCCCAAGTAGAACCTACTTGTTACCGCCCACTGACTTCAGAAAAATCCATCGACGGGCCAGTGGACCCAGACATAGTCAGATCAGAGTTGTTTCCTACCACAAGGTGCCGGTGGATCTACGCTGGCGACATTCAGTCCCAGCTTAGCCGCAAGAGCCAGTGCAGAACGTTCGGATTCGACACACTCTATCCAGTAGGCAGGATCCTGCACGACCGCAAGCGCAAATGGTGGCACCTCCGGCACTTCGTCCTGTCGATAGATGTACAAGTCAACGCCTTGACGAAGGTAATCAGCCATCGTCGCTCGCGTTTCAGGAAAGACGCGCATCACATGATCTCGCTGTAACTGGCTCAGCCCCTCCAGGTTGGGCTCGCGCGCCCACTTTAGTTTCTCGTTCTTCATCGGTTTTCCGTCTTGAGCTCGCTATCAGGGTGCTGCTTATTGGGAGTGTTCGTTGGTGGCGCCGTCTGGTTATTACGATTGGTACAGCGCCAGCCAGTTCTAACATAGGTCCGTCACCCCTTCGTTATCGATCAACGCCCGGTAAACGATCCACGCACATCATCCGCCAGCCACGTCTCAACCGGCTCGCGCAACTTCATCTCGAACTGCAGCAAGGTCAACAATGGGATTCATGATGGCAGCGCCATGTCATCGCTTGGGCATATCGAAGATTGTCAATCGAGGCTAAGCTCCCGGCAGCGATGAGGATCAAACCGTGCGCGGCAAAACTCCAGGAGAAGTCATGACTACGTTTGAACGGGACGTTACAGAGCGCTTGCCGGTAATTGACGGCCCATATCAAGGCCAGCATATCGCTCGCGAAGGCGACACCTTCACGGATGTGCATGCCACGCCGGTGAATACTCCGTCTCAAAACGGGCGGATCACTTACTGGCTGAGGCAACACAAATCGTTAGGTCTGGTGTGGGCTACTGCGGGGAATCGAAGCGTGTCACAACCGGACGGCCATCAGACATTCGATGTCGATCAGCACCGGTCAGATCTGGGTTTGCCACCACCAACGGACGCATAACCCGTTGCGGTCTGCCGGGCATCCAGCAGATGCTCACCAAATAAAGCGCAAGCCCTGCCCAAAGCAGCAGGGGAAAATGGGAAGATTCCTCCACCCGGCCGGATTATTCGGCCGGTGACATGCCCCGCCCAACTCTCCGGCCGGTTGTAAGAAGATTCAGTGAACCCTGTAGATCGACTTCAGCCCCTCGTCCTCTGTCTTTGTCATCCCCGCCCACGCATGCGTAGGAGTATCAGCAACTGTTCGTAGCGAATATCCGCCTCCAGATCTGGCGCAGCGGTCCGGATTACGTCCATACATGTGGATAGCTCGTTCGGCAGCCACTGGGTTTGCTCACCAACCACCTGGCTCAGAAAATCCAGGGCCGGTTCAGGGAATTTCGCGCAGAGTCCGGACCTATTGAGCATACGCACCGCGGTATCAGGATGTGCCAGTTGTTGTAGCCACGCACGAAGCATCTCCAACGCCTCAGGGAATGCGTCGTCCGCTGCAACACATAACCGTGACATGACTTGCGCAATCGCCGGCGACATGAGGTCCCGGCTCTTTGGCCAAAGGTTTTTGATATAGGGAGCCACGCGGTTCGCCCAGTAGTCGGCACGCTGATCACCCGCCCCTTCCAGTGCATTAACCAGCGCATTTGCTGCGTACTGCAACCCCTCTGCAGGCAGTGCTCGGATGGCACCCGCAAGCTCGGAGGACGTGTACGTGTCGCCCGGGTCCAGTGCGGCAAAGGTCAAAAGGGAGGCGTATTGCCCGCCGTGCTTGCCTAATGCAACAAAATGGCGGGCTGTGTCCAGAAACGCAGGTTTCAGCACCTCCATAAGAGGGCGATATAGGCGGGGCGACCACAGAAACCCGTCCCAAACCGCGCGAGCTTCCTGCTCCGATAGCGACCACTCAAAGTGTGGCAGCAGGTGTTCCACGGCCCATTCACGGTCAACCCGAAACAGTGCAATCACATGGGCCGCGAGCAAGACACGTCCATGACGATACTTTTCGATGTTCGTGTCGCAGAGCTCTGTAAACGTGGGTTTAATCTCTACAGGCAATCCTTGCCCATCCTGCAAAGACTGCCGATACCACCAATCGAGAAACGCCTCGGTGACTTGCCCCACGGGATGATTGATGGCACGTCCAACAGGGTCGTCCGTGTCACTGCCGTCGCGGCTGTGCAGCTCCAGAACACGATGCCCGAGAAGGAAAAATTCCTCCTCGTGGCCCACAAAAGTTTTCGCGATGGTACTCAGCCAGTAGCTCACAGCGTGGGTAAGCGGTTCCAGGGCAAGATCCGGGGTCCCAGACAAAACGGGGGCCATGTATCGCCAGGCACGGGCGACGAGCTTGCCCTCAGACCATGCCTGTAGCGCCTCGCGCCAACGACCAGCCGGCCAAACACCCTCTTGCGCCAGTGCCCACAAAGCGCAGGCCGTGGTTGCAAAATTATCGCGGCAACGCTCCCTCCAGTCGTCATGTTGAAAGTAGTCATTCTCTTGATGCTGTTTTAACCACTCGATCAGTTCACGGCGTCGGCGTGGTGTGGCAGTGAATTTTCGCCACTCATCGTCACCTCCTGTCCAGAAAGGAAACTCGTCTCTCTGATCTGGCTCTAAAACCCAGTCTGGGTTTTGTTGGTTGAGCGTATCCAGGCGCTGCTGCCCCTCCGTGCTCAACGTGGCACCGGCGCCGGCGACCTTTGCCAGCCGTAGCCAAACTTCCCGCTCCAGGATACGAGCCAGCCGCTCAGGATCAGTGTTCTCATAGAACATTGTGCTAGGCGGACCGGCGAGAATCGCTTGTTCAAGTTCCAGAACCATCGCAGGATCGCCTTTCTCCGCCAAGGCAACCAGCAAACGTGTGGATTCACGCTCGGTCTCCGATGACCAAATCCACCAGTGACCATCCGCCAACAGCCAGTCAAGCGCTCGGCGGCTGTCTATGACATCACCTTTCGTTGCAGCAAAAAAAGCTAGGCGCTTGAAGACAGGATACGGGGTGGTCCACCAGACTTCTGCCTCGAGGGCTGCACGCGCCGGTGAAACCGCGGCCGTGGCCAGCCAGGCATCCCGCGTCAGGTCGATCAGCGCCGTCCATTCGTTGTACTCGTTGTTCTGTGGATGCACATCGATTGATGGTTGCTGGATGTAGGTGCGGTCACTCCTGTCATCAGCGCCCCCCAGCTCTCGCATCTGATCGAGTGCGTCTCGCAACAAGCCAGTGAAATCGGTGAGCAACCCAGGAAGTGCTCCATTCCAGCGTTCGTCTCTGGACAAATCCTTCAGGTTGGAATGGACGTTCTCCGTCGACAGCACAATTTCCCATTCAACCAAATCCTTGAGGCGCTCCGGCTCCTGCCCTTCATCTTCCTCGACTCCAACACGGTACGGCTCACGCAGCGAAACGCGTGGCGTCAGTAAATCCCGCAGTTCCATGCGCAGGGCGTTGGTGAGCCCATCGTGAAGAAACCGATCGCGCCAACGGTATAGGTCCAGTTCGCGGATCCAGGTCTTACCGCGCCCGCGGAGCAATAGTCGCCAGAGGGTACGCATCCAGAGGCCGGGAATTGCGTTGGGGGCACCAGCACGAATGTGCGCCAACTCGTCCGTTTTTCCCTCGCGCTCCAGATTGGCCAACTCCTCCAAGCGATGCTCAATCCACACTCCCATCTCGTCGTGCAAGCGGCCTCCGCGATTGACGAGCCAAAGCACCAGTTTTGGGTCATTCAAATGACGGATTAACCACCTGGCCAGCTCTCTCATCACGCTGTCCCACTCACTGCCGCGAGCGCCAGCATCTGCGACGGTCATGAGAGGGGCTAGCTGATACGGCGTGGGCCTGGACAGCAAACTGAAGGCGAGTTTTACATCAACTCCGGACTTTGGTGGAACACCGTAACGCCCCAGGTCAATATGGCCGAAGCGCGCATGACTCAGCGGCTCCAGCCAATCCAGCGAAGGCACCGGTTCAAGCTCGGCGAAGCGCTTGGCTGGCAGGCCGTTAAGATCACTCAGCGCCCAGAGTAGTCGGCTGACGAAGTCGTCTTGTGTAGTGCTTGCCAGAGGGCGAGCAATCGCGCTTTCAACGACGATGCGTTCCTTGCCGCGCACACCGTCGCGGTAGGTTGCCGCCCATGCCTGCAGGGTCTTGTGCAGATAGGCATGACGGTTGTGTTCCATGTAGAGGATCGGTGTGACGTTCTTGGCCTTCCACTCGTTGGAGCGAGTTTCCTCCTTGCCCTTAGCGAAACTGCCGAAGGCGTACATCTGCGGCGGCGACTCGCCAAGCAGACGATCAGCAGCAAGGGCATCCATCATGTACCGAAGCACTGGATCAGCGATGCTGTATCCAACGAAACAGACGGTGTAATTGCGAAACAGCTCGCTGACGAAGCGTGCGGCCCACCGCTCAGTGAGGTAGGCCAGGCCAAAATCACCGCTGGAAATCACCAGACGATTCAGTTCACCCTCTGTGGGAGCTTTGCTCAGTAGCCCGTGAAGGTACACCATCCCGTCCCACCGATTTTTTGGCACGGGCAGCAGTGGTGCTTGAAAGGGGTGGACCGGATAGGGCGCCGTGGCGATCACCTCCTCGAACAAACGGTCGAAGTTGGTAGTGATCAACCGCATGCGCCCTTCGCGAGTCCTGCCCAGGTTCAAAAGCGCTTGGTGGGTTGCAGTGGCCTTGGGCGAGGTCAGGTCCGGAGTGAGAATGTCAGCCATAGTCCGCCGAACTTTCTCGCGCCCGACGTCTGCCTCAAGCAGCCCCACGGCGGTGTCGTACTGCTGGGACTTGATTGCCGCTTGCTGCACCGCACTCGGGAACGGCGCCAACTCGCTATACAGCTTGTCCACTAACCCCCCGAATCCCGGCAAGCGTGCAGGGTAGGAGATGCCCGCACCGCAAAAGAACACCACGCGCCCCTCTTCGTGCGCCTGCAGCAAGCTTTCGGGAATGTTGGGGCCATTTTGGACGAACTGCGGCATTCAGCGGGTCTCGATAAGGGGACGGGGAATGGTTGAGGTCAGGCAGAGGTGGCCAACAAGTCAGATGGGCGTCAATCCCGGTGCTGAGATTATTCGATTCTGCTCAAAAATGCCGAGATAACCGTACGCCCATCCATCGACGTACTGCGCGAGATGCATGAATATCCGGAGCGGTAAGTCGGTGATGCGCCAATTTGTAATCTCCATCAAATGCTAGAAGCTTGAGCGAGCAATTACCTCACTTACTGTCCAGACCTTGAGCGCCCAATGGGTGCCTAAGTACACACCACGACTATTTGCAGGGGTTCGAGTATGAGGGAGAAGGGCAAGCTTCCGCCGCTGCCAGACAGCAAGGCGCTGAACTGTTATGCGGAAACGATCCGCAAGCTTGAGACGGCCTTTCGCGCAACTGGGCACGCAATTTCCTTGGATGCATGGTTTTCCCTGCCGGAGTACGACGCTGCACTGAACGAGGCCTACGCACTGCAGCTAGTGCACGGTGATCTATCTGCGGACGGGTTCGATATGGCTGGCATCCATTCGCGGCCAGCCGAGCGGCTGGGTCAGATGCCTCCGGCTGAAGTGCGTCGGTATGTGCATGCGCTTTGGCGCTGTGAAAGGCACACCCACCCGCATGGCAGCCTGGTGCTCGATGCTATTCAGTCCGGAGCGCTGGGTATAGCAGCTAGAGGGCTAGCTGCATGCTCAACCGACGCGTAATCTAAACCTGCACTGCTACCGCCCTTGCTGACTGGCCTAGTACATTTCACGAGGCCAAGCGCGCTACAGGGTAGCGACAGCCGGCCGGCATGCCCGCTTCACACTCGCAACAGATATCCCGAATTGCACAGCCGTGGCGGCGATGCTGGCCCCGTTATCCTTCCTCCAGGCGACAACCTGATTGTCGTCGATGGTCTTTACCCGACCCAGGGCCTTGCCTTCTGCCTTCGCGCGCTGAATGCCCGCCATCTGCCGGGCCTTAATATTGGAGCGCTCCAACTCGGCCACAGCCGCCAGCATGGTCAGCATGGCCTTGCCGATTGGCGTGGATAGGTCGAAGCCCTCGCGCTGACTGATAATCGCCACGCCCTTCTTCTGTAACACTTCGACGGTGGCCAGCACGTCCAGCGTATCGCGCCCAAGGCGGTCGACGGCGCCAACGATCAGGGTATCGCCCTTGCGCACATAGCCGAGCAGTTTGGCAAACCCCGTCCGGTCAGCAGCCCGCACCGCACCGGACACGGCCTCGTCCGCAAACCACTCCTCGACCTTGTGCAATTGCTCTATGTTGTGACGCTGAGACTCGACGCTCTGCTCGCCCGTGCTGACTCTGATGTACCCGATGACTGCCATGTTGCCCCGACCTGGCTCGTAATGTGTGGATCATAATATGTGGCATAGCTCAAATTTGAGCAACACCTTTGAGCTGGTCTAACTACATTGCTTGGTACATGGGTCTCAGGGTGTACCTTTTGAACTAGATAATTGCCCAAACTTGTCCATTCATTTGCATTCGACCTGACCAACCATTTGCATCAAGTTTGACCACCACGCTTTGTGGCGGTGACCGGTAGAGAACGGCCAATAGCTGACGATCAGAATTTCGCACTTCTCTATCCTCAGCAGCAAATTTCAACAACGCTGATAAAGGCACGGTACGTCCGGAGATCGGGGTTGGCCCGCAGAACTGACTTTGGCACCTTCATATGAAATATCAGATCGAAGGTTATGTATTGTCATGAACTGAAAACGCGCTGTCGCCTAATGAAAGGCCGGCAACCGCACCCTCTGTAAAACTTCTCCTCACGATCACGAGGTAATGCGATTGATAGGGGCTTGCTATGAATTCACTAATCATCAAAACGATGCAGGTTATCGTGCTCGCGCACATCTGGCTGTCCATGCTGCTAGGAGTCGTTGGTGGTATTGCATTAGCGTATTTTCGTGATACCGGCTCCGGTGTAAGCCTAGGACTTGGCGCGGCAACCATCTCGATTGCATCACCAGGGTCCTATCTATTGTTCGGGTTCGTCGGGCTGATCCTGATGTTTTTGTTCGTAGTTCCTCTTCATGCGTTGTGGATACTGATGTACTCGAACAACAAATTACTCATACAGATTGATAGGAATACCGCAACAATGGCTAATGCCGCGATCAATGCGGATCACCATCAAAGCAACATCTCTCCTGTTGATAACTGTCTGAGAGCAGACCCAAGAACCAGATAGCAATCAAGAGCTCTTGGGAGATACATGCGCAGCCCATCGCTTACCTTGGCTCAGCTTACCGACTCCCTTGGGTCGTTATCAGTCGGACGCTACAGGCAGAAATCGGCATATGTTTAGAGAAGGGTTCGAGGGCGACTTTTCGATGTTTGGCGAGGTGGCGACATGAAAAAGTACAGTGATAGCCTGCGCGGTTATGCCTTCAAGGTACTTCAGCGTGACGGTTTCAAGTGTGTGTATTGCGGACTCGATGGGACGGCGTCCTTCGATGCCTGGGCGGCGATGTCGTGGGATCACCTGCTACCTAAGGGCCACCCACAGCGCGATGAAGAGGCGTACATCGTCTGCGCCTGCAACTTCTGTAACGGCGCCGATAACCGCTACTTTGGCCAGCTCGAACGCCGTGGGCTTAGCCTCCTGGATCTAAGCCCCGCCCAACTGGTGGAGCAACGCCGGGCCGGGGTGCAGCGAACTAGGGACGCCTATCACGCGTTCTGGTCGGAGAAGGTGGCCGCGAAGGCATGATGCGGGTATGCATTGGCCGACGCTGTTTGCACAAAGGGTTCGAGGGCGACTGGTCGGCGTTTTTCGACTGATCACGGCTTTCGTGACAAGTGGCGCATTGCTGCTGCAATTTTGTGCGTTTTCCTCGTCTTGGTGGTCAATGAAGGCCTTGTAGCTATGGTCTGCTTTGGTGCCGATCTGGGCGGCAAGCCCTGCCAAGGTCGCTCTCGTTGATCTGCAGGCTCATCACCTGACCGGTGCACTGGCGAAGCGCCCCGACTCATTCGACGCACGGGCCGTATCATGGGCGAACTCGGCGTCCTTTCCATCTAAGGCATTACGTTCATAGACCAGCCATACACCCAGCACTCCGGGATTGCGCTCGAATGTGGTCTTGATGCTTTGATTGAGTTCTTCCCGCAGTGCTGCGGCTGTTAGTCCACGATGGTTTGCAATATTGCGCAAATCGTTCGCCTCGTCGGCCAGAGCAGTGATGACGGTCAGGCCGGTACCGAAGGTCTTCTGTAAATTCGCAGCCTGCTCAGCAGCTTTTGCCAGTAGCAGGTTCTCGCCACTGCCGGTCAGCATCTGGCTGCTGGATTGACTGATCATCTGCTTGTTCAGATTGCTTTGATAAAGATTCATGCCGACGATCAGGCCCATCACCCCGATCAGGCAGAGCCCGGATAAAAGCACGATCTTCAAGCGAATAGACATGGGACTGCCTCATGGATGAACAATATGTTTTGTCTGTCAGATAAGTGCTTCCACCTACTCGGCGTTGGCACTACGCGCAGCCTGCAGAAGCAAGACTGCGCGCTTGTGCGTTTCAGCATTCGTGTGGCCGCAGAGTCGGCGCCACCGTTCGGTCAGTGCTTGACCATCACGTGGCGAATCACGGTGTAATCCTCCAATCCGTACATCGACATGTCTTTGCCGTAGCCGGATTGCTTTACACCACCGTGTGGCATCTCGCTCATCAGCATGAAATGGGTATTGACCCAAGTGCAGCCGTACTGCAGGCGCGCCGCAAGACGGTGAGCTCGCCCTACGTCAGAGGTCCACACCGATGATGCCAGGCCATAATCAGAGTCGTTTGCCCAAGAAAGTGCCTGCGCCTCGTCTTCAAATTCGGTCACGGAAACCACCGGGCCGAAAATCTCCCGGCGCACCACTTCGTCGTCTTGCCGCGCGCCGGCAAGTACCGTGGGCTCGAAGAAGTAACCGGAACCTTCCACGCGTTTCCCGCCCGTCACGACTTCTATGTGTGGCAGTAACCGTGCTCGATCCACGAAGCCGACAACGCGGTCCAAGTGCTGTTGGGTGATCAGAGGCCCCAGCTCAGTCTCAGGATCATCCTGAAGACCAAACTTGATACTGGATACGGCGATGCCGAGCTTTTCAACGAGGCGAGCGTAAATGCCTTTTTGCGCATAGATCCGGCAGGCTGCGGTGCAATCCTGGCCGGCGTTATAGAAACCGAAACTACGTATGCCCTCTACAGCCGCATCGATGTCTGCGTCGTCGAAAATGATGACGGGGGCTTTGCCTCCCAATTCCATATGCATACGCTTAACGGTGTCAGCGGTGCCGGCGATGATATGACTGCCGGTGGCCACTGACCCCGTTAGTGAGACCATCCGAACTTTCTCGTGGGTAGTGAGCGGCTTGCCTACATTGGGCCCTCGTCCGAACACAACATTGACCACGCCAGCAGGGAAAACCGTGACCATTAACGAGGCTAACTTAAGCGCCGTCAGCGGTGTCTGTTCGGAAGGTTTGAGGACAACGGTATTGCCGGCCGCCAAGGCGGGAGCCAGCTTCCACGCGGCCATCATCAGTGGATAGTTCCAAGGCGCGATCGAGGCGACGACACCCACGGGATCGCGCCGAATCATCGAAGTATGACCTGGCAAATACTCGCCCGCCGCCGAGCCTTGCAAACACCGACTCGCACCCGCGAAAAAACGAAACACATCGGACACGCCAGGCAGTTCGTCGCCCAAGACTGCCGCGTAAGGCTTGCCACAATTATTCGATTCCAGCCGGGCCAGTTCTACGGCATGGCTATCGATGAGGTCAGCCAGTTTGAGCAACAACAGCGAGCGATCCTTTGGCGTGGTCTGGGACCAGCTTTCGAAGGCGGCGTCAGCGGCTTGCACTGCGCAATCAACCTGCGCGGGCGTAGCCTCAGCAATGTCCACTAGTGCGGTCCCCAGAGAAGGGTTCATGACCGCGAGTCGCTCGCCTTCGCCTGCGACCAATTCGCCGTTGATGAGCATTTTAATGTGCATAGGCGTCTCCAATGAGTGCAGGCGCCAGATGCCTGCACTCAGAAAGAATTTAGATTTAACGGACAATAAGTTGCTGACTAAGTCAGCCGTCCAGTTGGGGAGTCACGACAGGTTTGCGTATCGGCCACATGGTTTTTCATGCAGCCTTAAAGTCACAGAGAGGCTCTATACGGGTATGTCCAACGAGTTCTTGCCTTTCAGAATCCACGCGACGATCCCACCGAGTACGAGCCATGCGACACCGACGAGTTGGGCGTTCGAGTTCGCGCTGAACAGTGCGTAGCAGAGGACGGCCGCACCCAGTACAGGGGAAACGAGATGTCTGAAGAACGAGCGATCAGTCTTACCCCTGAAGAAAGCGATGACAGAAGCATGCAACATCACATAGGCACACAATGCGCCGAACGTGACCATCGTTACGATGGTCTCAATCTGGTCTTTGCCGACAATGGCAATCACCAGCGAGAGCGCAGCGACCAGGTATAACGCGGTCGTTGGTGCTTCATTTTTATTAAGTTTGGCGAGCACACGAGGCAGCTTTTTATCGCGTGCCATGCAGTAGATGACTTTTGTCGTGGTGGCCTGGGAGATAAGTGCATTAGCCAGCAAAGCTATCAGTGCATTCGTCAAAGTGATGACCGGTAGGAACCACGTCCCCACCACTTGGGTGCTGACCGTGTAAAAGGCAACATCAACGGCGCCGTCCTGATATTTCGACCCCAGGGGAACGAACACAGACGCCAGGTAGACTTGCGCAACGAACAGCGCGGTCACGATCACCAGCAACAACATCGTTGCCCGCGATACGGTTTTACCGCCCCCCTCGGCCTCCTCGTTCAGCGTCGAAACAGCATCAAAACCAATAAAGCTCAGAGCGGCGATTGGTACGGCGCCAAACACGGCGGACATACTAAATTGCGACGGGTTATAGAAAGGCGCTAACAGTTGCTCCTTGGAAACCGTTCCTCCGGCAATAAGGCCAACCGCAAACACGACGAAAATCGAGAGGACAACCAGCTGGATGACCAGCAGCACCTTTCCCACATTTACATTAACTGTGATACCGAACAGATTAACGATCATGGGCACAGCGACGAAAATCCCTAACCAAACCACCTTGTCGATGCCGGGAAACAAAGGTTGCAAGGCCGCTGCACCTAGAACCGCCAGCAACGCGGGAAGCAACAGATAGTCCAGCAAGATGGCCCATCCGGCCATAAAGCCGAATGTGGCATTGGTGCCCTTTGTCACATATGAATAGACCGATCCCGAGAGAGGGATTCGTTTCGCCATTTCGCTGTAGCTGATTGCACTGAACACCATCGCGATGGCAGCCAGCGTATAAGTCAGCGCAGTCAGTCCATTGGACGTGTTGTGAATCGCTCCAAAGACAGAGACAGGAGCAATCGGAACGAAGTAAAGCAACCCGTAGACAAGGACGTCCGTCAGCGAAAGTTTTTTGCTGAGTTGACGATTATCATTGGGTACGACCAAGGTATCGCTCATTTTTGTTGCCCCTTGACGACTGGCCCGGATCTTCACCCGGACATTATTTAGTTACGGTTGCCGCGTGTCGCCAGCATTTGCTGTGGAACCGCGTACCGCTTTTGTTATTTGCACATCGGGACTGGAAAGGACCTATTCACTCAAACACCAAGATGGGTCTTTTGACGTTCGATGAATTCAGTTTAGGAGCCCCTCTTACTGTCGACTATCGAACCAGCGAACCGCGCTTTTCGTGTGAGTGCACGGCGCCTTTATTGCCATGAACTTGTCGCGCCCAAAGAGCAGCCGGGCGTGGCTGCCCCTTGGGTCCGATCAATGTATACACCGCAGCATGGTCCGCTCCCCGAGGCCAAGCATCGGCCGGGCTCCGCACTCATGCATTTGAATGGACGGTCAATTGCAATCGATGATGACGTCCAGCGCTTCAGGGTGCAGGAACCGCTTGAGCACATTGCCGGTGAGTCGCGCGACATTGTTGTCGTAACGGTTGTGGGAAAGTGAACCGGTGTAGGCAATTGATCCCACTGAGAACACGCCGCCCCCTCCTGGCAATGGACACAGAACAATGTCCGCGCGAACGCGAGACTGCTCGGTCCCTCCAATGCCAGGGATTGATTCGTAGACGTCCTCGGCGGCGAGAAGATAGGCATCCGACAATGGCCCGGAAGTCGCCAGGACAAGCGCACCCGGTGGGGCCCCTAATGACGGATCGTACCGGTCGATCTCCGCGCCGGCGGCACCACCGCCCATGATTCCAAAGTCGCCAATGCGCTCGTCACTGCCAATCCCCTCAAACGCAAATGCGGCGAGTGGGTCGTAGCTGTCGGTGAGGCGTTCGTAATACGTGCAGCGGTCGAAGCCTTGCGCGGCGAACCCCACGCCTAGCAGTCGCTGCGGCGCCTTTCCCTTGTTGCGCCATAGACCGGCCATTTCACCGGAGGTCTGGTGGCGGCGATCGCCAAACGGCGACTCGTGGGGGCGTGTACCCGCATCTGACCTGCGCAACTCCATGACATGCCGCTCTTCCGGATCAAATGAAACGGTTGCGAAAAAACCGTTTCCGCCCAAGTACATCAAGCGTCCGCCGTTCCCAGTGAAAGCCTCGATCGCGTTGAGTTCGTTGCGTGTCACATATTCTGGATGACTGCCCGTGATTAGAACCTTGTAGTCCTTGAGCAGGTCGACGCCTTCGCGATCGAGGTCTTCATCCGTCAGCGCGTCGAATTCACAACCGATTGTGTCGAGCCAATGAGCGATGCAGAGATCAGCAGGAAGCCCCCATACGCCCTCTGCCTGGAACCAGGCGCGGTGTTTGGGGTTGAGCGTCAGGATGGGGCGCCGAGTGCTGCCGAAGACGACGCCAGAGCCATCGTTATGGATTTCATAACAGGAACGTCCGAATTCAGGATGGTCTTGAAGCGTCAGATCTTGACGATCAATGATTGGTGTCCGACTGACGATGATTTCCGCGCCATTGGCTTCAAAGGCTATTCGGTCGTTGGCGTACGCCAGATAAGTCGCCGTAGAGAAAAGCACCGCCACTTCGCGTTTCTGACGTCCCGGCCTGACGAAAAACGGGATGTATTGTTCAACGCCTGCACTGCTCAGTTTCGCGGCGTATACACCACTCGCGAGATCGTCTGGGACCTGAATCTTGAACGCCGTTGGCCACTGGGCGTCGGTGATGTCATCGTCGTGAAAATGGATCGCATCAAACTCGTCAGGTGCCCGCCGAAAGTCGTCGCTCAACCCCTTAAACCTATGGCCCGCCACTCCCCGTGTCGGCGCGTTGAAGCAGCGTCCATGCAAACCGTTTCCGGACACGTCTACAACATCGCTGAGCAACAGGCCATCGTCACGAAGGCTCTTGCCAAAGTGCCAGGCGGCCAGCTCGGAAACAGCCGCATCGCCGAGAGAGGGACGCAGAATGCGGACTCCACCTATTTTTCCGTTGTAGGCTGCATTCGCCAGCCATCGACCGTCTTGCTGAAAGGCCAGCGCCCCGATCCTGAAGGGGGGGTGGCTTTCAGTCAGTCTCGTGCCGAACCTGAAGGGGGCTTGGCTTTCAGTCAGTCTCACGCCGAACGGGACAGTACGTGATTCTGCGCACAAGGCACTGGCACTCGCTGAGAGACGGTTCATGATGTTGTCAATTGGTGTCTGCTCCAGGCAGACCGTCCCGGCATCCGATTTGACACTGACTATGACGCGATACCACTGGTGTGCAATAAGTGGCGTTGCCAATGAAACTTTCTTTGTCTCACCATCTGCCACCCATATAAACGTTGGCCGCCCTTCCTCCAGTACAAGGGCGTAGCCAGAACAACTTGCCACGGACCAGTTTCCCAAAATGGCCTGTAGACTCGAATCACTCTCAAATGAATTCTGCGTTACGTGGTAGGCCCCGAAGTTACCCGAGCGCGTGCCTTGCGGCAGTGTCGGATAGACATGGGCTTCAATAACCAAACCGTTAGGGGATCGCAGAAGTCCTTGCGTGTCAGTGATTTCCACATAAGAGCCCGGCTGGCACACATGCTGGATACCCTCGTAGCTTCCTTCGAACGACGACTCAACAGGCGTCTCAAGGAAACCGGGGCCCGACTCCCCCGTAAACCCGTGTCGAAGCTTCACGAGCGAGGCGTCATATCGCGCGACCCCTTCGCAACTTACCTTGAAAGAAAGACTTTCACCCGGCGACACAGAGAATCCGTCGCTATAGCCGAAAATTTGCTGACTGACCTGGTTCATTCTCATTTCATCCGTTATGCGACTGAGAATCCGTTTCGCGCGACTCGGCAGCGAAAAGGGCTCGGCATCGAAGCGAAAAAACGTGACGCAATGCATCGTCGTAAGTCAGGAAAATGCCTGGACTTCGAACGAAGTTGCCTGGCTCTCCAATCACAATGTTCCCGACGCCCCATGGCCCGTCGATACCCAGCGAAATGACAATCGCCTTGCCGGCTATAGACGCCCCGCCTAGCCCACGCACGACCCTTCGAGTCTTGTCATCGTGTGGCCCGAGCGGAGACCGTTCGTAGGCGCCGATCACACCAGAGTCGCAGTCGTCACGCAGGCGCTCAAAAAACCGAGCCTGGAACAAAGCGGCCAATTCAGCTTCGCGATCTGAGGAGGTACGCATGGTCATTCCCTCAGTGCGGTAGTTATTGTTGTGTTCATACTTTTCTCTTGCTTGTCAGTCGATTGCGCAGATATCCAAAAATGCGCCTGGCCGCGTTGCGGAGCGTTAGTCCGGAGGAGATACGCTGACCCCCTGTACCGGTAGCGATATCGTCCGATGGACCGCCCCCCGCGATCTATCGCATGAGAGAACCAAGATTTTCGTCAGCGTGCACGGTGCGCAGAGTGGATGCACGAGTCTGGTCTTTGCTCGCAACCGGCTCACCTACTGAGCAACGGCTCATGGCATACCTCTGCTTCCGCACCATTGGTCCGCTTTAACTGGACTTAGGCATCCACCGGTTATTATCGAAATATGAAACGGAGCTTCCGATGGCTGACTAGGCTGGCCTGGAAGTCATGGCATAGGGCTTGCTTGAGCTTCTAGGGCAGTGATTTTTTTAGGAGGGCGTGTGGATTCGTTACATTTGATAACCCGGTTCTCGACGGGCGAGGTTCATCCACAAAGACGTCTTGCTGCCTGGCAGGATTTCATGAGCGATGTCTACTACCCGATAGACGTGGCGGCCTACAACCCGGCATCGTTCTGCGGAGTCATTGAATCCACCCAGATCGGCGCGGTCGGAATTACTCGCTTTGCCGCTGATGCGCAACGGGCTGTGCGCCGCAAAGTACATACCGGACGCGATGATTCGGATTTTTTCGCGCTAGTCATGCCGACCCTGAAAACTGAGCATTTCACACACCTGGGTCGATTTGGAGACGTTGCGCCAGGCCAGGTCTCTGTCTTAAATTCCGCAGAAACCTATCAGATGGATATCCCCAACGGTACGAGAAACGTAACGGTCAAGATACCGGCTGACCAATTCAGGGCGATGTGTCCGAAAATTGATACGCTTTGCGGCCGCGTCGACGTCGCAAATTCGCGTTTTGTGCCGCTGCTAACGCAATTCGCGTTGCAAGCATTGGAAAACGCCTCCTGCCTTTCCCCCGAGCATGTCAGGAGCTTGGAGAGAGGATTGCTGGAATTGGCTTTCTTGATGATGGATGTACCGGAGACCGATGCAGCGGTGGATTCACGAACGGTCATCGATCACTTCTTTCACCGTGTCATGGCGTATATCGCGGCAAACTTTCACGACCCGGATCTTGCACCTGAGCGAGCAGCTCAAGCTCACCGCGTTTCCATCCGCTATGTCCACAAGGTTTTCCAGGCTCACGATACGACGTTCGGGCGAGAACTTCGTCTTGCTCGGCTCAGGCACGCTCAAAAGCTTCTGCGTGAGAATGCGCTGCACAAGGCTCGGCCCACGACCATTGCGGAAGTGGCCTACAACTGTGGTTTTTCCAGCCAGGCGCTTTTTTCCGTCCGGTTCAAGGAAGCTTTTGGATACTCACCTCGAGACGAAAAAAGCCATTAGTCCCATGCTAACGCCCATCAAATGGAAGGCACTCATCGCAAAGTGCCTTTTTCGGCGACTTTTGCGCCATGCCCTCTATTTTTCGTCGTATTAGGGTGTGGCGATTGGCTGCATCAGCGCCTGTAAAGGCGCGCGGCACCCACTGTCCGGGTAAAGACGAGACTCTTGATGTTGTCGCACGAGCTGGTGAGCTCATTGCTGTCGGTTCGTCATTACTTGACACTTTCTCCAGCTCAGCCACAGCCAGGAAGCATTGGTTCGATCTCTACCCTTCACGACTGGCAGAAAACGGCCGATTCTGTTGAAAAAGTCGGATTTTCAGATCACCTGAACTCAGGCACGACCACCACCGAAGAACCTACTCACCACATTGAGTGGTTTTTCGGCCCTTCGTTGACCTTTGCTGCGTTGTTATTGGGTTAGTTTGAGGTTTTTGGCTTAGTGCAGACGCACCTATCCCGTAACCGGTGGCCCTTGAGAGGTAAATTTGGCCAACCGACGCAGGTTCTGCACCGCAGCGGCCAGCGTGAATTCATCGGTTGCGCCGCTCATGCCGCGTAGTCGCAAGCGATCCAGTTTCAGGATGCGCTTGAGGTGGGCAAACAACATTTCGACCTTCTTGCGTTCGTGGCGAGAGCGCATGTACGCAGGTGACGCTGCGATTCGCCGAGCCACATCACGAGCGGCTTCATGGACGCTGCGGACGATCTTGCGAATCGAAGTGTTCGGGCAGCACTTGGCTTTCAGCGGACAGGCTACGCAGTCGGTCTGCCGGGATCGGAAGATGATGGTGTTGGCTTTGGTGACGTGCGAACGCTCGTTTTTGAAGGCTCGCCATTCGCTGCGTAATACGTTGCCGGCCGGACAGCGGTATTCCTCGGCCTCTTCATTCCAGTGGAAATCGTTGCTCGAAAAACTGTCGTTCTTGCGCTCGGTTTTGTCCCACACCGGCACATGCGGCTCGATGTCTTTTTCCTCCACCATCCAGGCCAGCATCGGCGCGGTACCGTAAGCGGTATCGCCAATGAGGCGCTCCGGCTTGATGTCGAACTGCGCTTCGACCCGTTCGATCATCGTCTTGGTGCTCTCGACTTCTGCGGTTCGATGAGCCGGTGTGGGCTCGACATCCATGATCACGCCGTGCTCGGTATCGATCAGATAATTCGTGGAGTAAGCGTAAAAAGCTGGGCCGCCTGGAGCAGCGGTCCAGCGGGCCTGAGGATCCGTCAGCGACAGGCGCTTCGGTAGCGTTTCGGCCAGAGCCTCTTCATCGAGTGCCTCAGATACTCACGCACGGCGCGGGTGCTCAGGGCTGGATCGCTCCAGTTGACCTGTTCATCTCCCAGTACGCCGCGCTGCCGACTCGCATCCGCTTTGATGATGCTGGCGTCGACGGCAAAGCCTTCGCCCTTGACCAGACCGGCGTCCATGCAGCGACGCAGCACTTCATTGAACAGTCAGCGAAAAAGCTCGCTGTCCCGAAAACGGCCGTGTCGATTCTTGGAAAAGGTCGAGTGGTTGGGGACTTCATCTTCAAGGCTTAACCGGCAGAACCAGCGATACGCCAGGTTCAAATGGGCCTCTTCGCACAACCGCCGCTCTGAGCGAATGCCGTAGCAATAGCCCACGATCAGCATGCGGATCATCAACTCTGGGTCAATCGAAGGACGCCCAATTGGGCTGTAAAAATCGGCGAGGTAATGGCGCAAGTCGCTCAGATCGAGACACCGATCAATGCTGCGCAGAAGGTGATTGGCGGGGATGTGATCTTCAAGGTTGAACGAGTAAAACAGCCGTTCCTGCCCGCTCGATAACTGTCCCATCATGCTGCGTGCTTCCCTGTTGGCCGATGCGCGAATTTTGCCGCAGGCCAGACGGGGGAGCTACTTTTTCAACAGAATCGGCCAATAGCAGCCACTGAATGCATCTACGGTGCCCGCATAGGTGATTCACTGTTCAAGTTATTTCCATAACCATTTCAATGAGAGTGTTCACGATTCCTCCCAGCCATAGTGCTTTCTCTTATTTTTTCTAAACCTTACGCGGTAAACGCAGGAACAGCAGTGTTGACATAATGGTTAGCGCACCGAGACTGAGATAAGCCATGGAGAAGGCATCCATAACACTCGGTTGTGCCAACGCCCCGTCACCCGGATTAAATGCCACCAACAATGCACCAGCCATCGAAATAGCCACGCCAATCGACAGTTGGATAGTTACCGACATCAAGCTGGTGCCGCTGCTTGCCTGATGATCACTCAGTTCGGTCAGGGTCACGGTACCCATGGCGGTAAACTGGATGTAGTTAGCGACACCAATCAGCGACAGCAGAGCGACAATCAGCCACATCGATGTTTGCGGCCCGACAAATGCCATGCTGCAAATCAGCCCCCCTTGAGCCAGGGTGTTGCAACTGAGCACCGCACGATAACCGAAACGCCGAATCATCCCGCTCATAAACGGTTTGGTGGCCATACCGGTCAAGGTCAGCGGGATCATGCTCATCCCCGCCACCGAGGGTGAATGGCCAAGGCCCACCTGCATCATCAACGGCGTTATAAACGGCATCGCCCCACTGCCCAAACGCGACATCAGGGTGCCGCTGATACCGACGGAAAAGCTGCGCAGGCGAAAAAGCGACAGAGCAAAAAGCGGGTGTTTGCTGCGTGAGGCATGCAACGAATACAGCGCCAGCGCGGCCACCGCGATGCCGAGCAGCCAGCCCGGGGCTAGTAGTGAATCCTGGGACAGGCTTTCAATACCAAGAATGATCGACAGTGTAAATGCGCCGAACAACACGAAACCCGCCACATCAAAGCGCGGACGCCTGGCTGGGCGAAAATCCGGCATCAGCTTGCAAGTGGCGTAGGCGCCAAGCAAACCGATGGGCAGGTTGATGGCAAAAATCCAGCGCCAGCTGGCGTACTCCACCAGCCATCCGCCAATGGTTGGGCCAATCAGCGGACCGACCAGTCCAGGCAGTGTGACAAAGCTCATGACCCTCACCAGGTCGCGGCGCGGATAGGCGCGCAATACCACCAGCCGCCCAACGGGCATCATCAGCGCGCCACCCACCGCCTGGATGATGCGCGCAATGATCAGCGAATCCAGCGTATCGACCTGGGTGCACAGCAACGAGCCAAGGCAAAACAACATGATCGCCGTGTAAAAAATCTTGCGGCTACCAAAGCGGTCTGCCAACCAGCCCGAAGCCGGGATCAGTATGGCCACGGTAATTAGATAGGCGATCAACACGCCATGCATGCGCAGCGGGTTTTCTCCCAAGTCGATGGCCATTACCGGTAATGCGGTATTGAGAATAGTGCCATCCAATGCTTGCATGAAGAACGCCACCGCCACCAACCAAGGCAGCAAGCGTGCAGTACGAGGGTCGAGCACAGCCTGTGTGGTCACTTATCACCTTTGCGTGTTTTATTACCGTCGGTAAAAGCGAAACAGGCCACGCACCATTAGAGTTGCGTGGCCTGCGTTTAGCGCCGCGGCGTCTTAATAACCGGAACTGGATACCGGTGTTGTTGGCGCGGCATCTTTGAACTTCGCCAGCAAACCTTTGGCGGCGGCGTTGAGCAGCGAGGTATCGACGCCCACGGCAACAAACTGCGCGCCAAGCTTAAGGTAGTGTTTGGCAAGTTCTTCATTGGCGCAGAGGATACCCACGGCCTTACCTGCCTTACGGATACGTCCGATAGCCTCGTCGATAACCGCACAGACCTGTGGGTGTGACGTTTGGCCAACGAAACCCATGGATGCCGACAGATCCGCCGGACCGATAAACACCCCGTCCACCCCTGGAGTAGCCGCGATCGCATCAAGGTTGGCGATGGCCTCGCAGGTCTCCACCTGTACCAGCAGACAGACCTGCTCGTTGGCCTCGCTGACATAGTTGCTAAAGCGGTGCCAGCGCGAAGATCGGGAAATTCCGCTGCCCATCCCACGAATGCCTTCTGGTGGATAGCGCATAAAGCTCACGGCGTCAGCAGCCTGTTCGGCCGTATCGATCATCGGCAGCAGTAGGGTCTGCGCGCCAATATCCAGGTACTGCTTGACCAAGGTGGCATCGGCCACCGGCAGACGTACGACCGGATGGCTATCAACGCTACCAGGAACCGCATGCACCGCGCTGGCAATGCCCTGCATCTGAGCCAACGACGTGCGTAGGTCATTGGGCACATGCTCATTGTCGATCAGCAGCCAGTCATAACCAACACCACCCAGCAGTTCGGCTGCATACGCATCGGCCAGACCGACCCACAACCCGATTTGCGGTTTGCCGTCGCGCAGGGCTTGCTTGAACGCATTATGTAACCGTGGCACTAGGCTCATGCTTCACCTGACTTAAACAAAGCGGAAGGAAATGCTGCCCAGCGGACCGTAGTCAGCGTGGATGTGGTCACCCGCAACGCAGCCAACCGGACGGGTAAAGGAACCTGCCAACACCACCTGCCCTGCTTCGAGGCTCTCGCCGTAAGCTGCGATTTTGTTGGCCAACCATGCCACCCCGGTCGCGGGGTGGTTCAGTACGGCCGCTGACACACCGGATTCTTCGATCACGGCGTTTTTGTACAACAGTGCGCTGACCCAGCGCAGATCGACGGCATCGGGTTTGACCGGGCGACCTCCGAGGACGATGCCTGCGTTAGCCGCGTTGTCGGAGATGGTGTCAAACACCTTGCGCGGTGCTTTGGTGTGGCGATCGAACTGTTCGATACGCGAGTCGATGATTTCCAGCGCCGGAACCACATAGTCAGTGGCAGCCAGCACGTCGAACATGGTCAGATTCGGACCTTTCAGCGGCTTGGCCAGGATAAAGGCGAGCTCCACTTCAACCCGCGGGGCAATAAAACGCGAAACGGGAATGTCGCTGCCTTGGGAGAAGAACATGTCATCCAGCAGAGTGCCAAAATCCGGTTCGCTGATCTGGCTACTGATCTGCATGGCACGCGAGGTCAGACCGATTTTGTGGCCTTTGATCACGCGGCCTTCAGCCAACTTGAGTTTGACCCACTCACGGGAGATGGCATAACCGTCTTCGACGGTCATCTCCGGGAAACGCTTGGAGAAGTGTTCGATTTGCACGCGGCTTTGCTCGGCACGGTGCAGCTCGGTGGCCAGTTCGATAATCAGTGCTGAATTCAACATGGTTCTTATCCTTATTACGCCCCGCAAAACGGTGGGGCGGGAAATAGTCAGGCTGTTAAAAATGGGATTGCAGCGCTATGGAAGGCTTCAGGCTGCTCAAAGTGCGCCCAAATACGGCATTCCGGGATTTCTACCAGCGAGGCGTTCGGCGCGATCTCGGCGATCTTTCGCGCATTGTCGACAAACATGTGCTTGATGCTTACCGCGGCGATAACCAGTATCGGGGTTTGCAGGGCGCGCCACTGGTCGTGGCTCAAGAACTGTTCCGGTTGCGCCGACGACATCATGTTGGCCATGCGGGTTTTCAGATTGTCGCCCTGGTAGCACTCCAGGCGCGCGCTGACCATGTCCGGCATCAGACTCTTTGCTGGATTGAAGTACAGTGCCGAAACGATCTTCTCGACGTTGTCCCAGGTCAGGCTTTCGGTAGCAGCACCACGGCGCTCTTTCACCCCGGAGATAAACTGGCCGACTTCGGCCTCATTCACCACAATTGCGCCCGGCGACACCATCACCACCTTCTCGACCCGTTCCGGGAAGTGATAAGCCATATGAATGGCAATCGCCGATCCCAGGGCCACCCCGATGAAACTGGCACGCTCGATCTGCATGGCATCCATAAAATCGCGTACGTGATGGCGGTACACGCTGGGGGTATACGGATAATCCGGTGCTTCGCTGAGACCATTGCCCATCATGTCCAAGGCGATCACTCGGAAGTGCTCAGCCAACGGCGCTATGTTGGCGCAGAAATATTCCAGGCTGCCGGTAGCTCCGTGCAACAGGATGAGTGCCGGGGCGTCTGGCTTGCCAGCTTCCAGATAACGCGTACTGACACCATCGACGTCGATCCATGCCAAGCGATGCGGTGTGCGGAACAGGTGTTTCCAGATGCTTTGGTAATCCGTCATTTTTTATTCTCATTCACCATCGGCACACTTCGCGCATTCAAACTCGCCAGCATTTCACTGGACCACTCGGAACGTAGTCGTGTACCCGGCGTTTCCTGGATAAGGGCCTGGGTTTTGGCAAAAAGGATCGCGGGCTCATCGGTCAATAAATCCAGCGACCACCAGGTCGGCTGGCTAACATGCCAAGGCGTTGGGCAATAGAGTTCCAGCCGGTTGCCTTCTGGATCAGCAACATAAAAGCTCCATGCGTTGCCATGATCCTTCTGTTCAATAATCGTCACGTCAGCGGCGTGCATTTCCCGCGCAAGCAAGAGCAACTGCTCCAGGCTGTCGATGCGGAACGACACCTGGTTAAAGGCCGACAACGCTGTATTTCGACCACTGATGAGCGCGATCTGATGGTGCTCATCGGCATCTATTGTCAGGTAAACCACCTGAGCACCGGATGAAGCGATTCCGTGGTCGGAGATCAACATGCCGAACCAACGTTGATAAAAAGGCACCATCAGGTCTAGTCGGTAACAGTAGATACCCACATGAGTCAGGCGGGGCCGTGTATTCCATTGGCTCACTGGGTGTGTCCTAAATCAGGTAAATAAATGCCACGCTGGCACAACTCGGGCAAGCAAACGACGCCTGATCAGGCCAGCAAGAATTCAATACTGATCTTATTGAACGCCTCAGGCTGTTCGAATTGTGCCCAGTGATCACAGCCCTGCATTTCCACCAAAGTGACGTTAGGTGCGGTCTCTGCAATAGCGTATGCATTGCGCAGGAACATATTCGGCGCTTCGACTGCGGCGATGCTCAGAATGGGCAATTGCAGAGCGCGCCACTGTTCAATGGACAGATCCTGGCCACCGAGGCAGAAGGCCAGCAGATGAGGCATGGCGGCCTGCATACGGGGGTCTTGGTAGATGTCCAGACGAATACCGATCAGGTCGTCGATCAAGTCGTCCGGCTTGAGCATCAACCCACCCATGGCGGCACGCACGGTCTCCCACGTTGGACTGCTGGCGGCCACGCTGCGGCGCTTACGTACGCCTTCAGCCACACGGCGCTCTTCTTCGGCATCAACAATTATCCCGGCCGGAGCGACCATGACGAGTTTCTCAATGAGCTCCGGATATGTTTGTGCAACGGCTGCACCCACCCAAGACCCCAACGACACCCCCACAATGGAGGCACGGCCGATGCCTTTGGCCTGCATAAAACCTTCTACATGTGCGGCGTAGTGTTCGATCAGGTAATCATGGTCAGGCTTGTCAGTGGCCCCGCAGCCCAACATATCAATACCAAACACATGGAAATGCTCGGCATAGGCTTGATAGTTGGCGCAAAAATTTTCCAGGCTGCCGGCAGTGCCATGCAGCAGAATCAATACCGGAGCACCTGCCTTACCTGCTTCCATATAACGAGTGCCGACCCCATTGACATCAACCCAATCCAGACGATGAGGGGTTCGAAACAGATATTTCCAAACGCTTTTATAATTATTCATTCTGCACCTTGATAGGAGCGGGCTAACCATTTTCTTGGAGTGGAAACGGCCTCGTTAGATCGAGACAAGTACCACTGAAAACAGGCTTCAACAGTAGCCAATCGCGGTTTGCAGAAGCAACGGAAAACGACAATGTCGTGCACTAAGTGCACACAGGGTCTTAGGGAGCCAAGATCAAAGCCGACGGGTCACCCGCCTCAAACTGCCTCCAGCGCGTTTCGATCTGGTCAACGGTTTCACGCATCATGGGTAAATAGCGCTTTGCTGCCTCCTGAATAGGCATGGCTTTGGCGATATAGACCAGACCGAGACAGCCCAAGAGATGTTCCTGGTTGTGAATGGGCAGAGCGATAGCCGCAATACGGTTTTCTAAGCGCCAGTGCGCATAGTTTTCCCCATAACCCGCCTTTCGCGTGTGCTCTACCAACCGGTTGATATAGCTGCGGTCTCTGGCCAACGCGCCCTCCTCATCGTCGCGCGCGGCCAAGAGTTTCAGAATATTTTCGCGTTCTTCATCCAGACAAAAGGCCAGATAAGCCCGCCCCACGGAGGTATGAAGCATTGGCAGCCGACGCCCGACCATCGCACTGTGAAACGACAGTCGACTAAATTTATGAGTGGTTTCGCGTATCAGCATGGCGTCACCGTCCAGGGTGCATAAGTCAGTAGGCCAGAGCACCTTCTGCAAAAGATTACCCAGCAGCGGCGCCGCCAACGCCGAGATCCACTGCTCATCACGAAAACCTTCGCTCAGCTCACGCACCCTCAATGTCAGCTGGTAAAGACTACTGTCTGAGCTGTTGCGCTGTATGTAGCCCTCTTGTTGAAGGGTTTCCAGCAATCGGCGCACAGTCGTGCGGTGCAAACCACTCTGCTGTGACAGTTGATTAATGCTCAATTCACCGCCGCTGTGGCTCAGCGTATTGATTAACGCCAGTCCACGGATAAGCCCGCGTACCGCCTTGTATTCCGTTTCTTTTTCTTGGGTCATGGAATTTACGGCCTCATGCTGATGTGCACTTAGTGCACACGGAATAGCTTTCCCATTGCTGGCAGTTTTTTCTTATTCCTATACTCGATCACACAAAAAAACAACGGCAATCATTAGTTGACGCGGTGTTTTATTTAAAGCGCGCAGCACATGCAGCTATGGGTTAACACCTGAATCAGGTGCAAGGAGTGCACAAGCTTGCTACCTAAAATTCCGGCTGAGCTTAACTTCACGATGGCGGAGACCACAAATGACAACAACCCCCAACGAAACTACCGCTCACGCGCAAACCATCGACTACCAAGCCGATGTCGTTGTGATAGGGGCTGGCCCCGTTGGCTTGGCTATCAGCAATTACCTTGGTCAAATGGGTGTTGAAGTCCTGGTGATCGAAAAGCTCGACAGCTTGATCGACTACCCGCGCGCCATTGGTATCGACGACGAGTCGTTGCGTACCATCCAGGCGTTCGGCCTGGTCGATCAGGTGCTGCCGCACACTACGCCTTGGCACGCGATGCGCTTCCTGACCCCTAAAGGCCGTTGCTTCGCCGACATACAACCGATGACAGAGGAGTTCGGCTGGTCGCGCCGCAACGCCTTCATTCAGCCGCAAGTAGACGGCGTCATGTTCAAAGGCCTGCAGCGCTTTGCCAACGTGCGCACACTGTTCTCCCGCGACCTGATCGATTTCAGCCAAACCGGTGATGGCGTCAGCCTGCGCATGAAAAAAGCCGACGGTAGCGAAGAAACCGTGCGGGCCGGTTACATGGTCGCTTGCGACGGCGGTAACAGCTACGTACGCCGCACCCTTAACATCAGCTTTGACGGTAAAACGGCGCCGAATCAGTGGATTGTCGTCGACATTGCCAACGACCCTCTGAGCACGCCCCATATCTACCTGTGCTGCGACCCAGTGCGTCCTTATGTCTCCGCCGCCCTGCCTCATGGTGTGCGCCGTTTCGAATTCATGGTCATGCCCGGCGAAACGGAAGCTGAGCTGAGCAAACCGGAGAACATGCGCAAGCTGTTGGCCAAGGTGCTGCCCAACCCCGATCGCATAGAACTGATCCGCAGCCGCGTCTATACCCACAACGCACGCCTGGCCGGTCAATTCCGTCAGGGGCGGGTGCTGCTGGCTGGCGATGCCGCGCACATCATGCCGGTATGGCAAGGCCAGGGTTACAACAGCGGGATGCGGGATGCCAGCAACCTGGCCTGGAAGCTCGCGTTGGTCGTTAAAGGACTGGCAGGGCCAAGCTTGTTGGACACCTATGAAGTGGAACGGCGTGATCACGCAAAAGCGATGATCGATCTTTCTGTACTCGCCGGGCACGTCCTGGCGCCACCCAAGCGCTGGCAGGGCACCTTGCGTGACGGCGTGTCGTGGCTGCTCAATTATTTGCCGCCGGTTAAGCGCTACTTCCTGGAAATGCGTTTCAAGCCGATGCCCAAATACACCAAAGGTGTGGTGGTCAGTGACGAGATCAAAAACTCGCCAGTGGGCCGTATGTTTATTCAGCCGCAAGTTGAACTCGAAGACGGCCGCAAGGTGCTGCTTGATGAAGTGATTGGCGCGAACTTCGCAGTGCTTTCTTGGGGCAGCAATCCGAAGTGGGGACTGACGCAAGAGCAAATCGCGGCCTACGAGCAACTGGGTACCCGTTTTATCCAGGTTCTGCCTGCCGTCCAACTGAAAGCACAGCGCCCTCGGGTGGAAGGGGTGATCAGTGTCGGCGACTTCAACAACAGTCTGAAAACATGGTTCGCACAGTACCCCGCCTCGGTGGTGGTGCTACGTCCTGATCGTTTCATCGCCAGCCTCTGTATCCCGCAGACATTGGGCAAGGCCAGCACGCTAGTACTGAGCAAGTTAAGCGCCACCCCGGTGGCCGTTAAGAGCCCAGCACAAAGCGAGGTGGCCTGACATGACTGTGCTGCTGGAGTGTTTGTCGCACACCCCGCTGGTCGGTCATGTCGACCCGAACCAGGATGTGCTGGATGAGGTCGACGTGGTAGTGAAGGCTGCGCGTGAACGTATCGCCACCTTCGATCCAGAGCTGGTCATTCTGTTCTCGCCCGATCATTACAATGGCTTTTTCTATGACGTGATGCCGTCGTTTTGCATTGGTATGGGTGCCCACGCCATCGGCGATTTCGGCACCCTGGCCGGCAATCTCAACGTACCCCAATTGCTGGCCGAGGACTGCGCCAGCTTTGTGCTCGAGTCCGGGGTTGATGCCGCGGTGTCTTACGATATGCAGCTCGACCACGGCGCGGCACAACCGCTGGAGTTTTTCTTTGGTGCGCTAAATAAATGCCCGGTGATCCCGGTGTTTATCAACTCGGTCGCCGTTCCGCTACCGAGCTTCCAGCGCGCACGCCTACTCGGCCAGGTGATTGGCCAGTGGGCGAGAACTCTGAACCAACGCGTATTGATCATCGGTTCGGGCGGGCTGTCGCATCAACCTCCGGTGCCTGAGTTGGCCACCGCCAATGCCCATATGGCGGATCGCCTGAAGGGCAGCGGCCGCGTCCTTCCGGAGGATGAACGTGAAGCGCGCACCCAGCGGGTGATTCAAGCGGCACGGCGTTTTGTTGAAGATCAGAACTCGCTGCACCCGCTCAACCCCGAGTGGGATCAGCAGTTCCTTGACACGTTGAGCCGCGGCGAACTGGCCGAGCTCGATAGTGTGAGTAACGCTTACCTCTCGGCCCGGGCCGGCAAGTCCACGCACGAAGTCAAAACCTGGGTCGCCGCGTTTTCCGCCCTTCAAGCCTTTGGCCCTTACGAGGCCAGCAACCGTTATTACCGCGAAATCCCGGAGTGGATCGCCGGCTTTGGCGCCCTGAGCGCCCGCCTGCGTTAGGACCCACCGGTTTACGCATCCCATTTAGAGGACACTTTGATGAGCCGCTTCAACGAAGAAAACACCAGCCATTTCGTTAACATTGAAGACGCAGGCCGCACGCTAAACATTCATTACAACGATATCGGCGACGGTAAAAACGTGGTGGTCATGCTGCACGGCTCTGGCCCCGGCGCCACCGGCTGGGCCAATTTCAACCGCAACATCGATCCACTGATCGACGCCGGTTTTCGCGTATTGCTGATCAACTGCCCGGGCTGGGGCAAGACCGACACGGTCGTCTGCGCCGAGTCGCGCTCCGAGCTCAACGGCCGCGTGGTCAAGGCCGTGATCGACCAACTGGGCGTCAACAAGATCTCCCTGCTCGGCAACTCCATGGGTGGCCACAGCGCCGTGGCCTTTGCCCTGGCCAACCCGGACAACGTCGACAAGCTGGTCCTGATGGGCGGCGGCACCGGCGGCGTGAGCTCGTTCGTGCCGATGCCGACCGAAGGCATCAAGCTGATCGGCGCGCTGTACCGCGAACCGACGCTGGAAAACCTCAAGCGCATGATGAACGTGTTCGTCTACGACGCCAGCGACCTGACCGAAGACCTGATGCAAGCGCGCCTGACCAACCTACTGGCTCGCCCGGACCATCTGGAAAGCTTCGTCAAGAGCCTCCAGGCGCATCCCAAGCAGTTCCCCGACCAGAGCGCGCGCCTGGATGAAATCAACGCCGAAACCCTGATCGTTTGGGGCCGTAACGACCGCTTTGTACCGGTCGATACAGGCTATCGCTTGAACGCCGGCATCCTCAATTCGCAACTGCACGTGTTCAACAAATGTGGTCACTGGGCGCAGTGGGAGCACGCCGAGAAGTTCAACCGCCTGGTGCTCGACTTCCTGACCCACTAATCCATAAGTTGTCGGCCTGACAGGCTTCTCGTCAGGCATCCGAGGTGAACATGAGCGTATCGAAAAAAAACATAGAATCACTCGCCGCGGCCCTTCGCAGCGCCGAAGCCAGCGGCTTGGGCATTGCTCCGCTGCGTGAAGAGATTGGTATTGAGTCGGCGGATGCCGCTTACGCCATTCAACGCTTGAACGTGGCCGTGGCACAAGCCGAGGGACGCCGCATCGTCGGCCGAAAGATTGGCCTGACCAACAAGAAAGTCCAGGCCCAACTGGGTGTGGATCAGCCGGACTTCGGCACCCTGTTTGCCGACATGTGCTACGGCGACGGCGATACCGTGCCCATAGGCCGCGTGATGCAGCCCAAGATCGAAGCGGAAATTGCTTTGGTTTTGAATAACGACTTGCCGTTTAGCGACACCACCTTCCTTGACGTACTGGCCGCCACCGGCTGGGTGCTGCCGTCGTTGGAAATTGTCGGTTCGCGCGTTAAAGACTGGAACATCCGCTTCGTCGACACCGTGGCTGACAACGCCTCCAGCGGCTGCTTTGTGCTCGGTGGCCCGGCGCGGCGACTCGAAGGAATCGACCTGCGCAATGCACGCATGAGCATGACCCGTAATGGCGAAGTGGTTTCTGAAGGCACCGGTGCCGAATGTCTGGGCCACCCGTTGAACGCTGCCTCCTGGTTGGCCTCGACCATGGCACGCCTGGGCACGCCACTGAAGGCCGGCGACGTGATTCTGACCGGCGCCCTGGGCCCGATGGTACCGGTCGCGGCGGGCGATCATTTTGAAGCCGTGATCAGCGGGATTGGCCAAGTCGCCGTGCAGTTCAGCGCTGAGTAATCAGCACCACGCGAGAATAGAGAACAACACCATGAAAAAACTCAAAGTCGCGATCATCGGCCCGGGCAACATCGGTACCGATCTCATGATCAAAGTGATGCGCAACGCCAAATATCTGGAAATGGGTGCCATGGTCGGTATCGACCCCAATTCCGACGGTCTGGCCCGAGCTCAGCGCCTGGGCGTGGCAACCACTGCTGAAGGCGTACAAGGGCTGATCAACTTACCCGAATTTGCTGACATCGACTTCGTCTTCGATGCCACCAGCGCTGGCGCACACGTGCAAAACGACGCCTTGCTGCGTGCCGCCAAGCCGGGTATCCGCTTGATCGACCTGACGCCTGCAGCCATCGGCCCCTATTGCGTGCCAGTGGTTAACCTGGAACAGAACCTGAATCAGTTGAACGTCAACATGGTCACCTGCGGTGGCCAGGCAACCATCCCGATGGTCGCTGCGGTATCCCGCGTGGCCAAGGTTCACTACGCCGAAATCATCGCCTCGATCGCCTCCAAATCGGCGGGCCCTGGCACGCGTGCCAACATCGACGAATTCACCGAAACCACCTCCCAGGCGATTGAAGCCGTGGGTGGCGCCGCCAAGGGCAAGGCGATCATCGTCATGAACCCGGCCGAACCGCCGCTGATGATGCGCGACACTGTGTTCGTGCTGTCTGAAGCCGCCGATCAGGCGAAGGTTGAAGCCAGCATCGAAGAAATGGCCGCCGCGGTTAAGGCTTACGTGCCGGGCTATCGCCTCAAGCAAAAGGTGCAGTTTGACGTCATCCCTGAAGACGCGCCGCTGAACATTCCGGGCCTCGGCAAGTTCTCGGGCTTGAAAACCTCGATCTTTCTGGAAGTTGAAGGCGCCGCCCACTACCTGCCTGCTTACGCGGGCAACCTGGACATCATGACCTCTGCCGCGCTGGCTACCGCCGAGCGTATGGCTATCTCGATGATCAACGGCTGAGAACACGACCATGATTTTTGATCCAAGCAAAAAAATCTACATTTCCGACGTCACCTTGCGCGACGGGAGCCATGCAGTTCGCCACCAGTATTCGATCCAGAACGTGCAGGACATCGCCCGCGCCCTCGACCAGGCCAACGTGGACTCCATTGAAGTCACTCACGGTGATGGTCTGCAAGGTTCAAGCTTCAACTACGGCTTTGGCGCCCACACCGATCTGGAATGGATCGAAGCGGCGGCCGATGTGATTGAAAATGCCAAGATCACCGTATTGCTGCTGCCCGGTATCGGAACGGTTCATGACCTCAAGGCCGCTTACGACGCTGGCGCTCGCTCCGTGCGCGTGGCCACCCACTGCACCGAAGCCGACGTGTCCAGACAGCACATCGAATACGCGCGCTCGCTGGGCATGGACACCGTCGGTTTCCTGATGATGAGTCATATGATCCCGGCGGAACAGCTGGCCGCCCAAGGCAAGTTGATGGAAAGCTACGGTGCCGAGTGCATCTACATGGCCGACTCCGGTGGCGCTATGAGCATGAACGACATCCGTGACCGCATGCGGGCCTTCAAGGCCATGCTGAACGCTGAAACACAGACCGGCATGCACGCCCACCACAACTTGAGCCTGGGCGTGGCCAACTCCATTGTCGCGGTCGAGGAAGGCTGTGACCGTGTCGATGCCAGCCTGGCCGGTATGGGTGCAGGTGCTGGCAACGCGCCCCTGGAAGTATTCATCGCTGCCGCCGAGCGCATGGGCTGGAACCACGGCACCGACCTGTACTGCCTGATGGATGCTGCCGACGATCTGGTACGTCCGCTGCAAGACCGCCCGGTAAGGGTTGACCGTGAAACCCTCGGTCTCGGTTATGCAGGCGTGTACTCCAGCTTCTTGCGTCACGCCGAAATGGCAGCGGCCAAGTACGGCCTCAAGACCCTGGATATCCTGGTTGAACTGGGACGCCGCCGCATGGTGGGTGGCCAGGAAGACATGATCGTCGACGTGGCGCTGGATCTGCTCAAACAACGCTAATCCCCCTGGCTGGCTTACTCCGTAGCGGGCCAGCTGCAAAAGGGCCAGGTCTTCAGTGCCGGGGCAAGTTGGCTTTGGCGCCAGGAAATATCATCGCCTCGCAGGAGATTTTTTCCTGGTCCCTCGGCGCAGCCACCCTTCTACTGATTAACCCTTCGCCCCCCCCGTTACGTCGAGCCTGTCACTACTTTTTCTATCTGCAGGGATACCTGCGCGCTGGAGTCTGATGATGCAATTGATAGACCCTTCACTGTTCCGCCAGCAAGCCTATATCGACGGCGCATGGGCTGATGCCGACAACGACCAGACCCTCAAAGTCAATAACCCGGCGACCGGTGAGATACTTGGTAGCGTGCCGAAAATGGGCCGTGCCGAAACCGCTCGCGCCATTGAAGCGGCCAACCGCGCCCTGCCGTCCTGGCGTGCCCTGACCGCCAAAGAGCGTGGTGCCAAATTGCGCCGCTGGTACGAGCTGATGCTAGAACATAAAGACGATCTGGGCCGTCTGATGACGCTGGAGCAAGGCAAGCCGCTGCATGAGTCAGTGGGCGAAGTGGTGTATGCAGCCTCCTTCTTCGAGTGGTTCGCCGAAGAAGCCAAGCGCGTCTACGGCGACACCATTCCAGGGCACCAGGTCGATAAGCGTCTGCTAGTTATCAAACAGCCTATCGGCGTGACAGCGGCCATAACGCCGTGGAACTTCCCTTGCGCGATGATCACCCGCAAAGCCGGTCCAGCGCTGGCCGCCGGTTGCACCATGGTGCTCAAACCTGCCTCGCAAACCCCCTACTCGGCTCTGGCACTGGCCGAATTGGCTGAACGGGCTGGCCTCCCCGCAGGCGTGTTCAACGTGGTCACCGGCAGCGCTGGCGAAGTCGGCGGTGAACTGACCGGCAACCCGATCGTGCGCAAGCTCAGCTTTACCGGCTCCACCGAAATCGGCCGCCAGCTGATGGCTGAGTGCGCCAAGGATATTAAAAAGGTGTCGCTTGAACTGGGCGGCAACGCACCCTTTATCGTGTTCGACGACGCCAATCTGGACGCTGCCGTTGAGGGCGCGCTGATCAGCAAATTCCGCAACAACGGCCAGACCTGCGTCTGCGCCAACCGCTTGTATGTGCAGGACGGCGTATACGAACTTTTCGTAACCAAGCTAGCCGAGGCGGTGGCCAAACTGCAGATCGGTAACGGCCTGCACAGCGGCACCAGCACCGGCCCGCTGATCGACGCAAAGGCCGTGGCTAAAGTGCAAGAGCACATTGATGACGCAGTCGCCAAGGGTGCGCGTGTGTTACTGGGTGGTAAACCTCACGCCCTGGGTGGGAGCTTCTTCGAGCCGACCATCCTGGTCGACGTACCGCACCACGCCTTGGTGTCCAAGGATGAAACCTTCGGCCCACTGGCCCCGGTATTCCGCTTCAAGGACGAAGCTGAAGTCATCGAACGCGCCAACGACACCGAGTTCGGCCTGGCTTCGTACTTCTACTCCCGTGACATCAGCCGCGTGTTCCGGCTGGGTGAAGCCCTGGAGTACGGCATGGTCGGTGTCAACACGGGCCTGATCTCAAACGAAGTCGCTCCGTTCGGCGGCATCAAAGCGTCGGGTCTGGGCCGTGAAGGCTCCAAGTACGGCATCGAGGATTACCTGGAAATCAAATACATGTGCCTTTCGATATAAGTGCAAAGTAAAAACCCGCACTGGTTGCGGGTTTTTTGATTCTCGCTGTTTGAACGCTTAACGCGCTAATGAAGGTTGCAAGTCTGCTTGTTGGGATTTGGCTTCGGCTGCGGCCGCTTCATCATACTCCCGGGCTACCTTGTCCATTTCCGGCCTCAGGTAGCGCAGGGAGAAACCCAACACGCCAATGGCAAGCACTACGCCTGTTGCCGAGACACAGATCAAGGAGTAACCCAGCAGAGCCGGATCCTTGAATACGTACTGGGTAAGGGCGGCCACCAGCGGTGGTGACAGGGTCGGTGCGACAGTGCCGACTACCAGGATAAACATGCCCATGACCCGACCACGCAAATGCGTCGGAGACATCAATTGGATGGTGGCGGACACATAGAATACCGAGTTAAGCAAAATGATATCGAGCACCGCATACGCCAGCACGAACACCTTAAAGTCATCGGTGGTAAAGGCGATTCCAATGGCCGGTAGCGCCAGTATCAGAATGAAGCTATAGAAGCGGATGTGCGCATCTTTGTAGCCACGCTTCATCATCCAGTCGATGAACAGCCCCTTGAGGATCATGGTCAAGGCGCCCACCGCATAAACAATGCTCAAAGCCGACGCATAGTCCTTGGGGCTCAGGCCGAAGTGTCGGGTGATGTAAGTCGGCACCCAGGACAATGACGCCAAGGCGGCCATGGTGGTGCAGGAAAAACCTAAGAGCAGCAGCGCATAAAGCAGCTTGCGCTGGGTGACGTAGTCTTTAAAGCTAACCTGGCCCAGGTGCACCACTGCCCTTTGGGTGCGAATCGACACATCGCTGGCACCACGGCGCAGCGGTTCGGAGAAACTGAACACCAGCAGCGCCAACAGCACACCCGGGGCGCCGAGCAAGATCAGCGCCGAACGCCACGGGCTCATCTCACCGATCAACGGAAAGCTCATGCTGCCCACACTGGCGGTATAGGCAATCACCCAGCCACCCACGCCGAAGGCAAAGGCATTACCCAACTTGGGCCCCATGCCAAAAACCGACATGGCGGTAGTCATGCGGTGACGCGGCACACGGTCGGCAATCATTGAATACGCCGCCGGCATTAGCGATGCTTCGGCAGCGCCCACAGAGACGCGGCTGACAAACAACATACCAAAGGTTTTCGATAAGCCGGCGCTGACGGTCGCCAACGACCAGATGACAAAGCCACCAAACAATACTTTTCGCCGCGAGAAACGATCACAGGCCCATCCCAAGGGGTAAGCAAACAAACCATGGGCCACGGCAAAGGCCGGACCAATGATCAGACTTATTTGCATATCACTTAAGCCCATCTCTTGCTGGATAGGTACCACCAACATGTTCAATACCAATCGATCGAGAATCGACATGACATAGAACATCAGCAGGACCAGTACCATCCACCATGGCTCAATATGGTCCCACAGGCTCAGGAACGACCTGTTATCCGTTTTCATAGCTCACCATTCTTATATTTGTAATGTCCCGCCCCCGTGATCATCGTCACAGGGGACACAGTAGCGGCCGTCCTTCGAGGGATAGCGAACAGATCATAAGCATGAGTTTTTATCATCGAACATCGAAAAATGGCATTGCGTGCACTCTATGCACGAGATCCCACATCAAGGTTGTCAGTACTTTGCCGACGCCGATAGAGTCGTTTCAAACAGCCTATACAGGCTCATAACTACAACAACGACCATTGCTCAAGGCGACCTCGCATGCTTATTAATCAGTTGGCACGGCACATTCTGGACACCCGCTACGACGACCTCGACAGCGAGACCATCGAAGCGGCGAAACTCAGACTGATCGACGCGCTCGGCTGCTCGGTGGCAGGCTACCGCGCCCCCAGCAATAACGCCTTTATCAACCTTTACCGCAGCTGGGGTGGCGCGCCTCAGGCCACCGTGCTGGGCTATGGTGACAAGCTGCCGCTACCGCAAGCCGCGCTGATCAACTGCCTGACCGGGCGCTCGTTTGATTTCGAGGTTTGCGGCCCGGCACCAGAAGGCATCAACCAGGGCAAGATGGTCGGCCACGTGTGCAGCACCACGGACCCGACAGCGCTGTCCGTGGCCGAATTTCTCGGGGCCAGTGGCAAGGAATTAATCGTAGCCGTGATCCTGGGCGGAGATATTGGCGCACGCCTGGCGGTGTCTGAGGAGTTCAATTTTGACAAGTGCTTTGAGGTCTGTGGCACCGCCAACGCCTTCGGCGCCCTAGCCGTGGTGGCGCGCCTGATGAAGCTGAATGAAGCACAAATCGTCAACGCCTACGGCATCCTGCTGCACATGATGTCCGGCTCTTACCAGTCACTCTGGGACGGCGCCGATAGCTTCAAGTTACCGGGCGCACTGGCCGCCTATAACGCGGTTGTCGCGGCCCTGCTCTCGCAAGGTGGCTTTGGCGGGGTCAAAGATGCGCTGCAAAGCCCGATGGGTTATTACAACCTGTTCTCCGTCAAGGCTTTCCCCGAGTGCCTGGTCGCCGACCTGGGCAAAACCTTCTACGCCAAGGGCATGCACAAGCTGCACCCGTCTTGCTACGGCAACCACAACCCGATCGAGTGCGCGCTGGATATCGTCCGCGCTCATGAGTTTGCCGCCGAGGATATCGAGCAGATCACCATGGACGTGCCGCCCCATCGTCTGGTGCACTTCCTCAACCAGACCATGAAAGAGCAAGACACCCAAGCGCGTTCACTGTTCAGCATTCCTTATGCAGTGACCAACGTGATGCTCAACAAGTCAGTGGAAATCGAGCACTACACTCATGAGCATGTGTACAACCCGGTGGTCATGGCCCTGACCGAAAAGGTCAAGATGCTCCCCGCCACCGACCTGACCAATCACTTGACCCGTCTGGTCGTGCACCTCAAGGACGGCCGCGTGCTGCGTGCAGAACGTAACCAGTTACCGCTGGGCTGGATAGAAAACCCGGTGGGCAAGGCACAGATCATCGACAAGTACTGGCGCAACCTCAACTTCGCCAAGAGCGTGCCCCAGGAAAAAGCGCAACGCGCCCTGAACGCCCTCCTCAACTTGGAAACACTGGACGACGTGACGCAGATCACCCAGAACCTGCACTGAATAGCTCCGCTCGCCACAACGCGAGCGACCCGAGCTGGCCTGCTCCGTCCCATAAAAAAACCCACGCCTGAACAGGTCGTGGGTTTTTTTGATGCCTTGGCAGTGAATGTAATCAGAAAGCTTCGAGGTTCGCTTTGACCCCAGCGCTGATACGCGCCTGCCACTCTTCACGTGAACAGAAACCTGGCAGCGACTTGGCCTTGTCTTCAGTACGGGCAAACACCGCTTCGACCGACTCGGTCACCAGATCCATCTCCCACCAGGTCGGCTGTTGCACGTACCATGGCGAAGGGGCATAGCACTCGACGCGGTTACCTTCCGGATCAGAAACGTAGACGCTCCAGGTGTTGCCGTGGTCTTTTTGCTGGAGAATCGGAACACCGGCCTTGTGGAATTCCACGGCCATGGTTTTTAGCTCTTCGAGGCTGTCGTAGACAAAAGATATTTGCTGCATGGCCGGATGACCTTCACGGCGCAGGTTGGCAAAAGCGATTTGGTGATGCTCGTCCGGGCTGCCAGTCATGAACACCACGCGAGCGTTATCTGACTTACCCGAACCGGTATCAGAGACAACAAACCCGAACCAACGGGTGTAAAACTTGCCCAGTTCATCTGGATCAAATGCAGGGACGCCAATGTGGCGAAAACGGCCTTGTGGAAGCGGCATTGTGATTATCTCCAATAAGGTCATGCAAGGTTAAGGAACACCACCAACGGACTGTTAGTGGCAGAAGAAATTACAGCGGCCCCCCATCACACCCGTCCTCTGCGGACAAAGATGAAGCACCCAAAACTCGCTCGGCAAAACGCGCGCGACGGCATGCGTTTGACCCTCACAAAGGCAAGGTCCTCCCTCTGATCTACACCCAGGTATCACGCCGAAAGACTCTCGCTTGAAAAGCCTCGAATTCTTGGCCAATAGATTTATCAGTAGTGCCCGTTTCTGGCACGCGCCACTCATCATCTTGTGCACCAAGTGCACCGACTTGCAGCTTTGCGTTGCGCTGTCCGATGGCGATTTTGATACTGGATATCCGAGCAACTCGCAAACAAGACGAGAAGCCGAACAAGGCATGGGAAAGAACATCTGTGCCCATCGCCGAGCTAACAAAAATAAGAGAAAAACTATGCCAGTATCTTCGCCTGCCGCTTGCAAAGTGGCTCTGAACACGTCCATTGGTCTTATGCTTTTGACTGCGCACGGTGTGCAAACGGTTCAAGCTCAAGGCTTCATCGAAGACGCACAGGCAAACTTGCGGTTACGCAACCTCTACTACGACAATGATTTTCGCTCAGGGCATGGTGCGGGAGGATCGCGCATGACCGAGTGGGGACAGGGTTTCATGCTCAATGCCCAGTCGGGCTTCACTGAGGGCACGGTTGGCTTCGGTACCGACTTACTGGCTTTCGAGGGTCTGAAACTCGACTCCGGAGGCAAGGCCGGTGATATCAACTCTTCACGCCAGCCTGCCCTGCTGTTCCCGCGGGAAAGCGATGAAAGCTCGGTGGATGATTTTTCCTGGGCGTACCTGAGCCCGAAAATACGTTACTCGAAAACCGAAGTTCGCTACGGAGCACACTTGCCCCGTATGCCAATTCTACAGGCATCAACCGGCAGCATCGCTCCGCAGTTGTTCGAAGGCACCGTGATTACCTCCAATGAGATAGAAGGCCTGAGCCTGCAGGCGGGGATGTTCGACCGCTCCAAGGGCCGAGCCTCCAGCGATGGCATTCGAATGACCATTGATGGCTCCAGTGCTGCCCGGGGTAAATTCGGTAACGCTTACAATCGTGCGGTATACGGTTCCAACCTTCCTGGCACGCCTCAGGACAGCAATCACTTCTGGTTCTTCGGCAGTGAGTACGCACTGAACAAAAACATTACTCTGCGCTACTACTACGGCCAATTGGACAATTTCTACGAACAGCACATGATCGGGGCGCTAACCAAGCACCGAATCGGCAATGGAGTGTTCACGACTGACCTGCGCCACTACAACAGCTCTGGCAATGGCAAGAACAGCAGCTTTGCCGGGCAAAAAGAGGGCTATCTTGCAAGCGGCTACTACGGCAACGGCGTCACCGTGGGCGAAGTCGACAATCGCTTAACCAGTGCCCTGCTCAGCTACCAGATTCAGGCCCACACCTTTGGACTGGGTTACCAGCATACTGAAGGCCAGAGCGATTTCGTGTGGCCGAATCAGGGTGACGGCAGCATCGCACCTATTACTAGTGACATTCAGGTCAATAAATTCGCCCGGGCCGGCGAACGTACCTGGCAAGCGCGCTACGGATATGACTTTGTCGCAGCGGGACTACCGGGGCTGAACCTTAACCTCATCTATTTGAAGGGCTCCAACGCCCGTACAGTCCAGGGCCCAAAAACGGAACAAGTGAAGATCGTTTCCGTTAACTACACCATACAAAGCGGCCCGTTCAAGGACGTCTCCATCCGTTTCGACAAGGGAATACTCAACAGCAATGTTCCAGGGGTTCGCGACATGACCGAGACACGTCTGACCACTGAGTACACCATTAAATTTTTCTGATTGTTATCGACACATCCCATATGCCACGCCACCAGCGTGGCCATAACACTAAAAATAGTGGAGGCAGCAAATGCTCAGCAAATCCAGGCCATTAGGCCAAACCAGCCTGTGGTCCCGAATAGAACCCTGGTGGATGGTCGGTGTACTGCTGATGTTTTATGTGCTCTCCATTTTGGACCGGTTAGTGATCAACATGCTGGTCATTCCGATTCAGCAGGAGTTGAGTCTGAGTGATTTCCAAATCAGCTTGCTGTTGGGCCCCGCATTCGCAATCTGCTTCGGCATCTGTGGCTACCCGCTAGGCTGGGCCACCGATCGCTTCTCGCGGCGTGGCGTAGTGTTTGGTGGCATCATTTTCTGGTCCGTCGCCACCGTCCTCACCGGCTTGTCCAAAGGGTTCCCAATGCTGTTTGCTGCTCGTATGGGCGTCGGTGCCGGAGAGGCGAGCCTCCAGCCGGCTGCGTACTCGCTGATCGCCGATAAATTCCCCAAAGAGCGTATGACCACAGCCTTGTCGATCTTTGGCATGGGGCCAAAAGTCGGTACGGCATTCGCCTTTGGCGTCGGCGGCTGGGTGATTTCCTATGCAGCGGCACACGGCGGCATGACCCTACCGCTGATCGGTGAAGTCACCGCTTGGCGCCTGGCGATGATCATGATTGGCCTGCCAGGTCTACTCCTGGCCCTTCTGGCTTTCACCTTCAAAGAACCTGCGCGCAAGAATCACGTCAAGCCTGCGGCAACCGACGCCAACGTCTTCGCGTACATGGGCCAGAACAAACCGCTATTCACGACCTTGCTGGTAGGCTTTGCTTTTGCGGCCGTTGCAGCCGCAAGCCTGATCAGTTGGGTACCGACCTACATCACACGCGAGTTTGGTTGGTCACCCAAGGAGTACGCCCCGATCATGGGTGTAATCAACATCATCAGTGCCTCGAGCATCCTGTGCAAAGGCGTGATCATCGACTGGCTGTACAAGCGCGGCGTCGCCGATGCTCACGTGCGTTTCTACACATGGTTGCTGGCAACGTCCGCCCCTCTGGCGATCATCGCGTTCAGCATGAAGGACCCCTACTGGTTCATGGGCCTGTACGCCATTGTGGACGTGGTACTGGTGTCCTTCTTGCTGTACATCGCCGCGACTCTTCAACTGATGATGCCTAACCGTATGCGCGGCCAGACCACCGCGATTTTTATGTTTGTAACCGCAACCATCGCGGCCGGTATCGCTCCAACCATCGTCGCCTCGTTGACTGACTTCGTCTTTGCCGACAAACAAGCATTGGGCAAGTCACTGATGTTGGTCACCTCAGTGGCCAGCGTGATTGCATTTATTACCCTGCGCATCTCTTTGCGTTATCTACGCCCGGTTCTGGAAGGCCGCGCTCGTGAGCAAGAAGCACAGATGGAAGTGCAGCCGACTTAAGCGTAAATCGCTTTTAAACAGGCCCACCCGATTTCCCTCGGGTGGGCTTTTTGCTTTTCCTACCCTGGCAGGCTGGGTACTATGATTTATGGAACGATTACCCTCCCTCAATGCTGTACGTAGTTTCGTTGCTGCCGCTCGCCTGCAAAGTTTCACCGCTGCAGCACTGGAACTGCACGTGACTCAAGGTGCGGTCAGCCGCATGGTGCAAGCTCTTGAGCAAGAGCTTGGCTTACAGCTATTCAACCGTAATGGCCGCTTTATCACCCTGACGCAGGCAGGCCAGGGTTACTACAAAGAGGTGAGTCATGCGCTTGAACTCATCGCTACGGCCACCCGCAAGATCCAACAGGCAGAGCGTGCGCAGGCACTGCAACTGGTGGTGAACTCAGCGTTCGCGATCCGCTGGCTGATGCCTCGTTTGCCAGCCTTCCAGCGCAAACATCCAAACATTGACGTGCATATACTAAGCAGCGAAGCCGAATCGGGTGCCCATGCCGAAACATCGCAACTCACCATTCGTTATGGCAAAGGTAACTGGCCGGGCATAAGCGCAGAAGCACTGCCAGTTGGCACGCTGATGGGAGTGGTGTGCTCCCCTGAACTCAAGGCAGTTAAAACACTCAATAGCCCCGCCGATCTTCTCGGCCGCCCGTTGCTGACCCATACCGCCAGTGCTGATACCAGCTTCTGGGCAGAGTACTTTACGCATTATGGTCTGGCGCAGCCCGATCTGGCGCTGGCTCCACGATTTCACCAATTGCTATTGCTGGCGGAAGCGGCCATGGGTGGGATGGGATTTGCACTGGTCCCGCTGTTTCTCTTCCAGGCCGAACTGAACTCAGGACGCTTGGTGCAGGCCATCAACCAGACGTTCACCTCAGCGCGCGGCTATTACGTCACTCATGCCACAGGTGCGGCACACGACTATAAAGTTCGTGTATTCAAGCAATGGTTAATGCGCGAAGCTGAAGACTGTCATCAACAAACTGAAGCCATCTGGAAAACAGTCTAAGTACACAGACAAAAAAAACCAGGACACTTCGCCCTGGTTGAATAGTGCTTTCGAACCGCCGGATCAGTTGCTTAATAACTTGCCCATCACCCGCGTTGCAGCGGCGAGATCAGCATCCGAGATACCATCCAATTGTTCTGCAGTGAACTCAACGGCCCGTTGAGTCAAGGCCAGACGCTTCTCAAGGCCCGCGGCTGTCAGCGAGTACTCACCGGCGTTTACCTCGACAAAACCCTGCTTGATCAACTCGCTGAGGGCATCTTCAATCGCGCCACGACCAAGCAATGTATCGTGTTCCAGCGAATCAATGCTGGCCGCGCCTTGAGACAGGAAGTTCAGTACACGCGAGGTGGCCGGCGTTACGCCCAGAGCCTGACGGTGTTCCTGGAATAGTCGTGACATATGCTGACTCGTGCTGGTCAACAGGCTAGTGAATAGCGGATTTTCCCGCGTCGGCTCATAGGTGCCGGCTGCACGAGCCGCTGCAGCTAACTGCGGGTGGTTCTGGCTAACAGCGTATTGCCCTTGGGCAAACACCAGCGGTTCTCCAGTAGAACGAGTGTAACGCTCAACCTGACCAATCAGAATCCAATGATCGCCGCCTTCATACACCTTGGCTAAACGGCACTCCAGGTGCGCAATGGCCCCGTCAATCAATGGCGCACCGCCGATACCGGCCGTCCAGGAGGTCAATTTGAAACGGTCCTCATGGCCAGAGCCAAACAGCTGCGACACTTCAACCTGACGGGAAGACAACACGCTGATCGCGAAGTGGCTCGCTTCCAGAAAGGCCGCCGCGCTACCCGACTCACAACGGATCGACCAAAGCACCAATGCAGGATCAAGCGACACGGCGGCAAAGGAGTTGACGGCCATGCCGACAGTCTTTTCTCCATGCCGCGCGGTAACGATCGACACACCGGTGGGGTACTGACCAAGACAACGGCGAAAAGCGCGGCCATCGGCCAACGGATCGCCGTGCTCAATTACCTGAGAATCCGCAGCGAGCGCGTTGATAGTAGTCATTTAGATATCCTTGCTTAGCTGAGGGCCAAGATATTAGGCAGCATGCACGCGAGCATGCTCGCAAAAATGGGGAACGGTTGCGCGCAGCCAGGCTGGCGCAACCGCGAGGCTTACTTGTAGTAAGCCAAGGTGCCGAAATCGCTGAATGGTGCCGGCGCCATACCAAACATTGTCTTGATGTACTGACCCGCCGCCAGCTCACGACCTGCCGAACCGTGGTTACGCGCAGCCATCAGGTCGCGGAAAACCTGTTGCAGGATGTTGTCTGAAGCAGAGGCTGCCGCACCGGCAATCGGCCAAAGCAAAGCGATGCTTTCGAAGCAGGTGGCATTGGCATCGGCCGACTCGAAACGCACGCGCATACGCTCCAGCGGGGAGGCTTCTTCACCACGGCAGGCGATTTCGAACAGTGCTTTCCAGTTATTCAGGTGGCGCTCACGCACACCGTTGACCTTGGTGAGTACGTCGGCCAGTTTCAGGTGCAAGAAGGGGTTTTGTGCAATCGGCGCGCCCGTGCCCTGACGAGTCAGGCGCACCCGGGACTGCTCAATGAAGGTATTCACACCGCACATCGCGGTACCGATCACTGTGTTGGTGGCAGTCGAGTTGAAAATCCCCAGAAACGACATCCAGTAAAGCGGACGGTTGTTCACCTCCCAACCCGGGTTGGCATCGTTGTAGGTGTCGACCAGTTCATGGATACGATAGTCTGGCACAAAGACGTCTTTGAGGGTCACGGCCTTGCTGCCAGTGCCTTTCAGTCCCGATACATCCCAGCTATTGTGGTCGATACTGACGTCACTGATCGGCACGATGAAGTTGCGCGCGCCGCCGCCGAGAATGACCCATTGCGCGTGGTCGACACCGCTGGAGAACGTCCAGGTGCCATTGAGCAAATATCCACCCTCTACTTTTTCTGGTTTACCAATCGGTGCATATGAGCTGGAGGCACGAGTGTCCGGGCCGTCCGCCCAGAACTCATCCTGCATACGCTTGTCCATCAGCGCAATTTCAAAAGCATGGCAGTTCAATTGACCAGCGATCCACGCGGCAGAACTGTCCGCCTCACCGACTTTCATGATGCCTTCGAAGAAGGATGCTGGATCCACTTCCAAGCCGCCGTATTGCAACGGGGTGAAAGTGCGGAACACGCCGGCCTCGACCATCGCCTGCATGGTTTCGTCGGTCACAAGTCCTTGGGCTTCTGACTCGAAGCGACGTTCGCGAATTGTCGACGCAGCCAAATCAACAGCTTTGATAAACTCCTGGCCAGCGGCCAGTGCTCGTTCCCGATAAGCATTCCAGCACGCGTTGCGTGGATTGGAAGCGTCAACGGTGGCCAACTGCGCGTTAAGCGACGACATGAGACTGTACCCCTGAGTTGTTTTTGTTGACCGAAATGTATTAGCAGGGGGTAAGAGCTTCAAACCATATTTTTTAAGTCTACCTACACTTAATCTCATGCAGGTTTGGATGCTGAGAGTAGGTGCAGTCACTAGGAGGACGACGAAGCGCGCTGGATTCAACTTGCTAACCAAATTACGACGTCAAAGGTTTGTATCACGCAAATTCCACCGGTCACGACCGGCGCATGGGTCGCCTGCTGCCGGTCGACCACAACGAAATTCCACCTTCTCCCTCACCCCCTGTAGCAAATTTTAAGCAACCGTTTTCGGCTCCAATCCCGAACACTATCACAGCGGTCCAATCACCCTGCACACAGGTGTCCAGCCTCCATCAATCGATTCGCTCGATGAGTTTTTCATGCTGCTACGCTTTCCTTTTCACTGAGGAATTACGATGCCCAATTCAGACTTGCTCCCTTCCCTTCTTTTCAAGATCAATGAAAACCAACTCGCCCTAGAAGCCGCCATCATGGAACTCACGAATTGGGTCGAGCAGAGGGGAGCTGTAGATGTCGCTGAAAACGTACGCGGAGCCTTGGATGCGATCGACCGCAACGAGGAGTTCATCAAGATGACGCTCGCGGTGATGATGACGCCGGAGTGACGGCTATCGGATGTGGATTCAACCGGCCAATTGCCGTCACTCGGAATCGACATTTCTCCTAGATAGAGAGCTGACCAAGAACCTGAAGATCCCCACTCCTACGCGGCTTTCGTGCTGCTCTCGCGTTGGTGATAGAGTCTCGCCACATCTTAACGAGGGAACGATATGAAATTGTTCGTAGGTGCTTTGGTGGTGGCGATGTTGGCGGGTTGTGCTGACTCTGGCCCCATAAAAGTTGGCCCAGACACCTACACGATTTCAACGCGTGTTCCATTCGGTGGTCCTGCCTCCGCGAAAGGGCAAGCGTTGAAGGAGGCGAACGCGTTTTGTGTGTCCCAGGGAAGGGAAATCCTCCTCGACCATATGCAGGCGAACGAATGCGCACTACACGGCGGCTGTGGGGAAGCAGAGATATTTTTCTTTTGCCTAGCCTTGAGTGATCCGAATCTGAAGCGTCAAAAATACAGCCCCGATCCGACTCAGAAGATCGAAATTAATCAACGGTAGACAGCTCCTATAGTGAGTTCTCGTCAGCTGAGTAGTTATCGGGGCATATTTTGAGTTGGCCAAGGGAGGTTTTATGAAAAAAGTGTTGATTTTAATGCTCGCGACTCTGATCACTGGATGCTCTACAAGCGGCACATCCGTTTTGATCGGTGAAGGTGGTGTGCTACCCCCCACAAACCCAGGCTCGATCTCGCTGCTCCTGGAACCACCGCAGAAAAAGCACAGCGTAATTGCGCTGGTTGAGGGCGTCGCGGCAACAGATGATTACTTCACGAAAGCAAAGACTGAGGCCGCTGCGATTACGGCCATGAAGGAAGAAGCCGCAAGGATTGGCGCAAACGCAATTGTACTAACCGGTAAGGGCACCAAGCCTTATGGCCAAGTAACGGTTGGTAACAGCACTGGCTCGGCGTACGGTTCCGCAACGGCTACTGGCCTCAACGCCAACGCTTACGCCACCACCGTCAGCTCTTCGATGGGCTGGGAAAAGATCACTTTTAGCGGCACAGCAATCCGATACACGGATGAGTAGGCTGCTGCCTTACATGCAGTAACTCTCGAGCGACCGCCATCGGCCGATTCTGTTGAAACAGTCGGATTTTCAGCTCGCCTGAACTCAGGCACGGCCACCTCTGGAGAACCTATTCACCACGTTGCGTGGTTTTTCGGCGCTTCGTTGACCTTTGCTGCTCGGTTATTGGGTTAATTTGAGGTTTTTTGCTTCGTGCAGACGCACCTATCCCGTGAGCGGTGGCCCTTGAGAGGTCAGTTTGGCCAGCCGTCGCAGGTTCTGCACCGCGGCCGGCCAGCGTGAACTCGTCGGTCGCGCCACTCATGCCACGTAGCCGCAAGCGATCCAGTTTCAGGATGCGCTTGAGGTGAGCAAACAACATTTCGACCTTCTTACACTCGTGGCGAGAGCGCTGATATGCCGGCGTCGCTGCGATGCGCCGAGCCACATCACGCGCGGCTTCATGGACGCTGCGAGCAATCTTGCGGAACGATGTGTTTGGGCAGCACTTGGCTTTCATCGGACAGGCAACGCAGTCGGTTTGCCGGGATCGGAAGATGATGGTGTTGGCTTTGGTGACGTGTGAGCGCTCGTTCTTGAAGGCTCGCCATTCGCTGCGCAATGCGTTGCCGACCGGGCAGCGGTATTCCTCAGCCTCTTCATCCCAGTGGAAATCGTTGCTCGAAAAACTGTCGTTCTTGCGCTCGGTTTTGTCCCACACCGGCACGTGCGGTTCGATGTCTTTTTCCTCCACCATCCAGGCCAGCATCGGCGCGGTGCCGTACGCGGTATCGCCGATGAGGCGTTCCGGCTTGATGTCGAACTGCGCTTCAACGCGAGAGATCATGGTCTTGGTGCTCTCGACCTCGGCCGTGCGATGAGCTGGTGTCGGTTCCACATCGAAGGCAGCGCGGACGCGATTAGCCAGCGCCTCGAAAATCGCGAAATCGACGTGGCGTTGCTCGAATCTCGCCGAGTGGGAAGTGCATGGGAATCCGTACTGCTTGGCAACGACGAGATGGTGCTGTGCATGAGGGAGGATCATTCACTAGCTGCTGAGCCACACCTCGAGGCTCATCAGTTGCAAGGCGCAGAGATGGTGGTGTTCGATCAGACATTCCTGCAGCGCCATCTGCTCGATGCCTTCTGCAAGGCCTCTGGCATCAGCTATCGGATTGCACTGCAAAGCAATTTTGTATCCCTTGTGACAAAAGCGACGTTCGACGGAATGGGGATATCCACGCTCCTACGCTCAGTACAGGAACGCGAGCCGGGGATCGTTGGAGTGCCGTTCAAACCAGCCCAGGCCATGAGCTTCAGGTTATGTTGGCGAGCGAACGAATACCTATCCCTGGCGAACAAGCGTTTTGTCGACTTTGCCCAGACTGCTGGTTTCTTCAACAGGCCGTAAGTTTGAGATGCCGCCATACAAGATAATTACCAAATCGACTCATCGGTAAGCATATGCAAGCAGCCAACCACATGACCGCCTATAGCCGGATCTATATTTTCTCGAAAAATAGCTATCAGCTAATCTGCCGACGCTCACCGGCGGCATGGGTCGTTTTTTGCCTGTCGCGAAGGACGGCAACCGGCCCTGCGTGTGTAAAACGCTGATGGCCTCATCGTCTTGGATCATCGAAGTTCGTTGGCTGTCAGATGCGCTCGATCACAATGGTGTGGTCCTGCTCACCATTATCCAGGCCCCAGGCCAAGCGCTCGGCTCGTTGTTTGATAGCGAGCGTCTGGGCCACTCGCCAGGCCAGCCGAGCTCCGTTATCGCTCCTGGATCGAACCGCCTCGCTTAGTAGGCCGTCCACGACTTTAAGCTGATTTCGGTGCGCCACGAGCAACTGAGCACGATCTTCGGCAGCTATATCCTCCCGGGCCTCTGCCATGGCCGCTGGGCGATCCTCTGCCGGCACCTGGGCGGCCTCCAACTCCGCTGCAGCCTTTGCCATGCGGTCGGCGATCCCATGGGCTCGCTCGGTTAACTTCGGCCCGCCAGCCTTCTTCCAACCGCCATCAGCAGCGCTCCAGCGCTTCATCGTGCGTTCACTGCAATCGACCTGGGCAGCTATCTCCGCCAGAGTCATTGGGGTGGTCACGTACAGGGTCCGTGCGGCCTCGCGGCGGATCTGGATTGGTTGGGGTAAGTCAAGCATTTCGGCGGTCATGGTTACGGCCTTGCGGGCCTACGATGGGCGTCCCATGATCGTAGCGTCACGCCAGGGAGCGCTGTCACCTTGTCACCCGAAAAACTTCTGTGGAGAGGGCCGCTGGTGTCCATATGGCTCGGGTCAGCGCGAAATCCCCATTCGCCAGGTGAGTGGCTGGGCTTTCAATTGCTGCCCTAAGGCTTGTTCCCATGTTCCCACCCTGTTCCCATCCAGCTTTTGGAGATGGGAACAGCCAAAGCCCAATGAAAACGGGCTTTTCCACCCTCCTGTTCCCATGTTCCCATATAAAAAACAGATAGAAGTATAGGAGAGTCATGCCGTTAGCATGCTATCTATATTTCTGGCTAGGAGGGTATATATTTATTTTGTATAGGTCTGTCCTCAGGATTGCTGGGAACATGGGAACAAATCGCCGCATCCCTTGTAATACAAGGTCTCCAGCGTTCCCATGGGTTGGGAACAGGTGTGGGAACACGTCTCGAAGTGGGAACAGAAACTTCCCCTAAATCACACAAATGAGAATTGCACCGCCTTTGCGCCGAGTCTGATGATTGACCCCTGCCGAAGGGCCATGCGCTCAACTGGCGAGCTGTTTGTCCACCGGCAACATGGATCTGCTCGGTGGCACCGACGCTGCCCAGGTGACGGCTGATCACCAGGTGCAAAAAAACGCACGAGGCAGGCTCAATTCTGCAGCTTGTTGATCAGAATGGTTTGCCATCGTCCTCTGGTTCATCGGTGCCGAGGACCACATCCAACGCCACCGACACGTAGCGCGTCGGAGCACCTGCAAACCTGACCTTCTCGACTGGCCCTAGCTCGCCCTTCTTCTTGACCTTAGATTTCCACGCACTTGGCAGGCGGGCCAGACGGCCGATCAAGTCGGTTTCGAAGTCGGTTCCTTCGACCAGCACCGCCAGCTCGCGGCAGTTCATCGAGAACAGCAGCCGACGCGGTGACTCTCCATCGGAGAGGCGGATCCCGTGCAGGGTGAGGGCATGGGTGGCCATCTCGTAGCTTGGCAGGCCGCCTGAGTGGTTCGTGGGTGGCCTGGCGAAGATGATCTCCAGCAACTGACCCACGCTGTAGGGACGGTTGTCGACCTTGATGTGCGAGCTGAGAATGGCGTTCAGCGCGACCCTAGCATCGTTACCGTCGACCGATATGCCAGCACCCAGAGCGGCCCAGTCGCAACCTCTGATCATCACCATGGCCTCCAACTCGGAAGGCACGTAGCTCTTCTGCATGCACCAAGCACCCGCCATCAGCGTACCGAACTGGTCGCCATCACGCTGGCGGCCGAAGTGCTGACCCGCCACACGGGCGAAAACCTTAGCCGACTCGCGCACGACCCGCAGCATCTTCATGGCTCGTGCGAAAACCCGCTGACTCAGTGTCTCGTCGGCATCCATCTTAGCCAGGCGGTCGGAAAGGCCGTTGGTTTTCCAGGTGTCGCCCTTGACCATCTCTAGGCGAGTCAAGCGGTCGATGTCGGTCGCACGAGTCAGGTTCGGCGCCACGGCTACCAGACAAAACATCGAGCGCACCTGATAGGCCATGGCCCGGCCGCTAACTGTGCCCCTAAACGTTTGTGCCCCGCCCTCGGACGAGCTTTGGCGGATCAGGGTCAGTACTCCCTGCATTCGGGATTTATTCTCTGCCCCGGTTTCCGCTTCGTCGACTAAGACCGGACGAGCGTCCAGGCCCAGGGACTGACGAATGCCTGCCTCGGTGCTGTCGCCCTGGGCGTTGAGAGCCCAGCCCTTATCAATCAGGCTTAGTAGATACTGCTTCTGCAGCGAACTTTTACCGGTACCAGCCTCACCACTGATCCAGACGTGAGGCCGCCAGTCCAAGGCACCACAGATCGGGGCCAGAAACGCCCAGCCCGCCATCAGGATGCCGGCGCCCCGCTGTTCCCAGTTGTACAGCTCAGCTGTCTCGACAAGCCATGCGCCCTCCTCGTCTGTCAACGCCACTTCGGCAGGTGCGCGCATCGCGCCGCCGGCCTCGTACACGAAGCGGGAGTCTTGGATGCTAGACAGCCGGGTGGCCTCGCCGTCGACGCTGAGGCGATTGCCGAGGTGGAACACCAGCCGACCTTTGTCGAGCCACACGCCACGGCCACGGATGCGATCGGGAGTGTAAATCCCACGGCGCTGGGCGAGCTGAATGATCTTGTCTGCGGCAGCCAAGGCATTGATGCCGCCGCCTTTCTTCGGGTATTCCAGCTCCCAGTGCTGAAGGCTATCCAGCTCGATCAGACTCGATGCCGTCGACAATTTGGCCGCCGTGTACTCCATGACTTGGTTTTTGCCGTGGACGTACACGAAGTAACGGTCGTGGTCGTAGCCCAGAATGGTGAAATAGCCGTTGTTGGTCAGCGGGTCTTCATCGCCCGGCTTTTCGGGAGTGCTGGGTGGCTGCGGCTTTTCCGGCGGCAGTTCACTGGTTGGGGGCAAGTCGGCGCTCAAGTTGGACTGATCGAAGCCGACCGGAGTGCCCATGTCATCCCACGGCAGGTCAATATCGTCCGGGATATATTCCGGCTCATTGGCTGGCACCAGTAAGGCGTTCAGTGTGGCGGCGATGATCGCCGCGACCGCATCGTTGCCATCGCGCTGGGCCAGGTCGTTGAAGTCAGTCGGGCCAGACCATTTGCCTTTTTCGTCCTGAACACCATCGGCTTGGACAAAGGGAGGCACCGCGATCAAGCCATTGACCGCCTTGATCGCGGCCTTGGCGAAGTGCACGCCTGGGTTGCTGATCGGGGTGGTGGTCCACTGGTCATTGTCTGCGGCCAGCAGGATGATCGCATCGGGCTTGCTTTCGCGGATCGCTTCAGAGACTGCCATCAGATTACTTGTATCAAACGAGACCAAAACAAGGTGATTAGTTGCTTCGTGAATGCTTGCGCCAGTAGCGTAGCCTTCACAAATGATGAACACCGGGCGCCCGTCAAACAGGTGCGGTTTGCCGATGGCGTGGAACAGGCCGATTTTTGCGCCGTTCTTTAGGTAATCTTTATCGCGGGTACCGTTGTTCAAGATCTTGTCTGGAAGGATGGCCTGCAAACTGTGAATCTTTCGGGTCCTGTCGCCCAGCGGCACTAGTAGCGCATTATTGGTCAGCGTGCGGACTTCGCCAGTGTCGGTGTTGATGAATTCCCAAGGACCAATGCGCAGGCCGTGGGCCTTGACGCCTTTACGGGCCAGGTACGGGAAGTCATCCCCCGCTGGTTTGGCGGCGTCCCAGATCGTCTGGGCGCGCGTCGATGCATCAGCGTGACGCTTGGCGGTGGCGGCATTTTGTTCGGCCTTACGGCGCGCCCATTCCTCGCGCTGCTGTTGCAGTTCGGCGGCGGTCATGGGTTTTGTTTGCTGCTTGGACTTCCATGAAAACTTTTGGTCGCCATAGCGTTTAAAACAACCGAAGGCGCCGGCTGGGTTTTTGTCCAGGTGGATATTGGCCCAACCGTTGGTGGAACCCACGCGGTCGCCCTGGATGTGGAACCGCTCAAGGGTGCCATCCATTTTCAGCTGGCCGGAAGGTTCAATACCGCGCTCACGCATCGTGGTGAACAGATCGTCGATGGCGGCATTCATAGGGACGCCGCCTTGCGAGCGCTACGATGTGCGTAGCTGGCGACCACATCCAAAAGGTGCCCGAGCGAGCTGATCGGAAATGCGCTTCCTGTTACCGGGCAGATCCACACGACTGGCAGACCTGTGCCCAAACCATCGGAGCGCTTGTCCCTGAGCGCTTTTGTCAGGCGGTGTGATGCCCCGACGACTTGAAACTGATGTCCGTCCGGACCGCGCGCACAGCATAATTTCAAGTCCTGACCACCGCAAAAGACGATCGCCTCGCGTAGGAACTCGGCATCTGAACACGAGAACTCTTCAGGCTTGCTGCGTACTACGATTACCTCGAAACGCCCCACATAGCCAAGGTGCTGAACGCTTCGAAATTGATCAATCAGTTCGACCAGTGGGGCTAAGATGGCTTGCGCATCTGTGGTAGTGGTGCCAATCTCATTGGGCAAATTGGATTGGTTCATCGAGGTTTCTGCCGAAGTGAATTTGAGTGAAGAGCCCGGCCCGCCAGCCGGTTTTTTTACGTCTGGCACTATTGTTGGGCGCATGCTTGGCGCTCCTTCAGATATTCTTCCAACATTGTCTTCTCCCAGCCCAATGTGCGAGCTGTCAGCTTGATCGGCTTGATGAAGCTACCGGTAGCGACCATGCGCTCCAGCGTTCTCCGAGACACGCCAATCATCGTGGCGACCTCCTCAATGCGAATAAATTGGTTCATTGTGGATCCTCATGCTGGCTCGATGTCGATTCAAAAGATGTCGCATTCTGTCTGTCACGACGATCTGCGCGCTTGCAGGTCAGGCAAAGAACCTCTCAGGGAATATCGCCACGCATGCCAGTGCGAGAACTCCCAGCAAGGTCATGCTTACGATCAACATGTTTGCCGGGGTCAGTGCGAGCACATCTCGACGCAGGGCCGCCAGTGGGCTCACAGGATCTCTCCGAAGTGCCGAGCAACATCGCGTGGAGTGAGCTGATGCCTATCGCCAGCGGCGATGTTGCCCTCAGCGTCGATCAGGCGAAACGCGCCCAGCCCCCATTCATAAAGCGACATACGCCCATGTGGCTTGAGTATCCGGTAGCCGTGGGTCTTGGCGATGCGCCTGGCGCGATTGATGAGGTCCGGTGTGAACTCTGGATGGCCTTCGAACAGGTTCATCTCACACCCCTCGGCCAAGCTCACCACGCTCAAGCGCAGCGATGGCTCCGTCGAAACTCTCAAACCCGAGGCAGCATGCACGAACCTCGGAGCTGATCAGGCACTGAACCCTGAGACCTGGAGTAGAGCCTGGGGATTGAGCAGGCTGGCGCGGGGGATAGGGGTGCTGGGCTTGCATGGTGTATCTCCTTGCCACTCGAGCCGAGTGGGTGCGGCCTGCATAGGGGTTGGCCAACAGGGGGAGTACCTGCACGCACGAAGCGTCCACCATGTAGGTTCCGCATAACGGAGACCTGCTACTCACACCGATTGACCAAGACCGGGCCAGCTATGACGCTGACTATTGAAATGTAATGTCCCGACTAACTTCTGTTAGTAATGAACGAATCGCACTCAGCAACATTCCAACGTACTCGCCGACCAATTCGAATCGGCGCAGGAAACCCCTCATCTTTACTTAAGCGCCACCATGTGGTCGCACTCACTTGATAACGACCATAAAAAAAAGATGCAGGGCGCCACGCATCTATAAGTTCCAAACTCATGACATACCTCACTCAGTCACCAAAAAGATTCGAAAAGTAGGTTTCAGGAATGTTCGAGAACCTTCCAATAACTTAAGTATGTAGTGGTGAAAAAATGATTGGAAGCCCTGCCCCCCCTTGCAAAACAAGACCTTTAGTTAACTCCCCACTTGTTTTCTCATTGCCTCATTGACCCATTAATCAAATACGATCAACGTCAAACATTTTACGCTCGGCGACGAACGGTAGTCACTTTCCGCTAGATGACTCCACAATGAGCTTCGCACTGAGTATTTTCTCTAAAGCCCCATCAAATAACTCTACCGCCTTGAGCTTTTCCGGCAAGTAAGCTGCTGGATTGTTCCGGTAGTGATCGGCAACAACCCCACTTACACCATGCGACTGAAGCAGGTCGCTTAGTCGATCCTCCACACCATTGCGCTGCATAATTTGACTACAGGTCCGACGCAAATCGCGCGGCCCAAACTTCTCAATTTTCTTGTCATCCAGCTTACCGTACTCAGTGTCTAGCCAAGTTGAAACCGCATGAACGGGGCTGCTCACGTTAATCGGAGAGCGGCCGGTGGTCGTCCAAGGCCATTTGTGCTGGCCAGTTATCTTTTTAACCTCTGTCAAAATTGCGAGAGCACGCTCGGTCAAAGGCACTAGATGCACGCGCCGTACCCCACCCCTCCCTTTGGCGTCGATCAAGCGAAGAGTACGAGCTTCGAAGTCATAGCTCTCCCACGGTTCTCGAGTTACCTGATCGACGCGCTGCCCACCTAGCGCGATGATGAACTGAAAGAGTCGAGCCATAACCGGTCCGACTGTCGATATCTCGGTAATGGTAGCCCAGAAGTGTTGTAGCTCCTGATCTGTTAGGGTACGAGTGCCTGGTGTGGGTACATACTCCTTAGGGAGAAGAGCAACCGGGTTAGATGTCAGTCCGAATGTCTTGGCGCTCGTGCGAGCTAGTGAATACTCCGCTTTCAGACCGAAGGCAAATGCAGCGTGAAGCCAAGCACGCTGCTTGTCTGCAAGCCCCTTTGCACTGCGATCCCATGCCTTTCTCAAGATTTCTAGCACGTGCACTGGAAGAACATCTCGTGCTTTCAGTCTGGATATTGAAGCGCTACGCTCCAGCAGATCGACTTCCAAAAATCGCTCGAACTTCGCCAACTGATCTGCGGATACTTTATCGCGGCGATCCTCAATATAGTCAGCAAAAAGATCTGCTAATGACGCCCGCGAAGCCTCGGCATCGATACGCTTTTGTATTGTTATTTTGCTCTGACGAAGGTGCTCCTCGTAGCGATCAATATCGCCATGCTGACGAACCTCACCCGATACTCTCGCGACTTCCTCCCGCCAATACGCAATACCTAAATCTCGACCGCCAGCCCCAATGTCGAAAAGGCCTCCAAGCTTGATTCGCCGTTGAGTGCCTCGAACCCGCATTGCCAGGTAGACCTCGACAGCTTCCGTGCTCCTGCGCTCCAACAGCAGGCTTCCTGCACCTTTCGGCCCAGCCGGCTCAGAAATTGTTTTCGCTATGACCTCCTGACCTTGCTTCTTGATCACGCCGGTCTTACGCCAGCTGCGCAAAGCTGTATCGCTGTAACCCATAACACCATCCATCGTTGAGCAGCCTATAATTGCTCAACACTTTGCTCAACGAATGAATGAATGTCCACCAAGTATTTTGATATTTCAAGAACGCCAAAACACCTAAAACCCCTGATAAACAGGGATATTGAAATTTCATGAAGCCTCATTAAATTTCAAAACAAGTCTCTGTTAATCACTGGGTCCCTGGTTCGAGTCCAGGTCGTGGAGCCAGACAGCAACATCAAAAAGCCCCTGAGTCGAAAGACTCAGGGGCTTTTTTGTGGACGATGAATCGCCGGTTATTCACGCACTCCGACCATCTGGCTCGGCATTCGCTATGGCGCCTCTTAGGTTCGCCAGGCCGAGGCAATTGGCTCAAGGGTTTTGGACAAGCTGACAGCGGCGTCGGTGATCACCTTCAAATTGTCGATCGTGGTCTGTGGAGCAAGATCAAAAAGGCTTGCATAGTTGTTGATGTTACGGAGAAACGTATTGGCTTCATACAAATAATCGACTTTCAGGCCTTCTATCGATTTTACCTGCCGCAAGGTATCAACTCTGATCTCGTGATCTGCCTGCAGTTTCTGGTACTCATTTTTTTGTTCAAAATAATGCGCACGCTTAATCCGCAAACCGTCTCGGGCCCGCACCATCTCGGTGTACCTTATATATTCAGAAGCCTGTTCAAGGAGCTTGCGCAGCAGTTCCAATCCTTTTTTCACTAGCTCAGCCTGCGGAGCAGATATCTCAAAACTCTTGAAAAAATTGCCATCCGGAATCCATGGCAACAGGTGATCGATCAGGTTTTTATCATCTATCACACTGATCAAATCATCTAAAATCCTGCATTGCACCTCAACCTCTTCAAGCCGCCTGTCCAGATCACTGAGCGCCTTCACAATATCCTCATCGAATCCAAGCAAAATACTTGAGTCACTTTGCCCCTCCCCCAGGATATCGATATCGTCCAGACTAATGAGATGAGCATTCACTGCAAGCGCGAACCCTCGAATTTTCCCCGCATCGGCATTCACACTTTTTATATAATCAGCTTTAAGACCTTCCAGGGTCTTCATTCGCAAATCACCCGACAAATCCGGCTCATTGCTCAACCGCTGAAATTCGATCATGAAACTCTTGAAATTAGCCTCCCTCAACATAGGCATTACTGCCACTGCCACTCCAAAGATATTTGCATGCGTATCATTGATCGCATGATCAAGCCGTCCAAGCTTTGCTTTCAAATAATCGGAAAAATCCAGATTCAGTTGAGCAACAATTTTATTGATAGCCTTTTTATTAGCCTTCATCAACGAATAATCTGGCATGCGCTGCTCATGAGTCATCACTGCACCGTCCATATTCATACCACCCCCTCTTCCTGAAGAGTACTCTGCTCATTAAAACCCTTGATCGCCTTCCTCAGGGAGCTCAGCAGTGCATCAGCCACATTCTGAACTTCACTCCAAGGGGAAATACCGCGATTGAAACTCTGCTTAAATCGGATCAGACTGACGCCATCCTCTATCAGTGAAAATTCAGTGGCCGACCTGTCGATCTCGGCCACGATGGAATTCCAAACTAACACCAACGCGTTCGACGCCCTTGCGGCAGCCGCCATGTGAGCGGATAGATTGTCCAGCGACTTGCTGTGAGAAAGAATCAACCCAGGCAACTTCTCCTGACCGTCAATTTGGCTCAACAGCCTCTGTTTTTCCATGATGAAACTATTGAGCTTTTCCTGGCTCTCAAGGAACGCCTTACCCAGGACTGCCTCTTCAGGACTGGAGAAAAGCGTATTCAAAAGCAGCCCAAGAACATCGAACCCCTTCACAATTTGCATCGCACTATGCTTAACCAACTCCTTGTTTGTCTGATCGATATTTTTTTCAACACGATCAAGTTCCGCACGAAACTTGTCAAGATCAATCGCAAAATCAACGGTATCGAGCCTGGCGACCTTCTCACTTATCAATGGAATGAGCTTATCATTCAATACTCTGTTGAAATTTTCGATTTCAACTTTCAATTCCAATGTTGGCTTACTGGCAACAACCACACTTCCTTTAAGATCTTCGAACACCAACCCAAGCTGCGCATGAATAGCCACATCGCTCTGGTCAAATGCCATGAATGGCGCGCTCTCGACCTCCAGATCATTATATGGCTTGAGGCGCTCGACAATGGGCATCTGCTCAATGTCGCGGACCAGATTCTGACTAAAATTAACCAGATCCTTTGCTAATCCGCTCAATCCACTACCGACCTGAATCAATCCATTTTCTATAGAAGGCCACCCAGCAGCGTGATCTTTTACTTTTACATTCAAATCCTGAACTTCCAACCACCCAAAATTCGGATGATCAATGACCCCTCCCAGGTTTTTCTCTATTTCTTCTCGCTCAGTCGGTAGCGCTCGCCCAAGCCGTACATACTGCTTTATTTCCAGCAACTGCTCTGGCGTGACTACTAGCCTTGGTTGATAAACCGACTCCTCACGCTTCCCTGAATTCACGTCAATCGAAGGTTGAGCGCCCTCATGACTGGCCGGACTATAAATTTCGATATCTTCCATGATTATTCCACGTCCAAGTTATTACATTCAATTTCGAGAGGAGCTATCAACTTTTTGAGAGCAGACCTTGAAAACTGCCAGACAATGCTAACCACTTAAAAGAAACAGCGAAATGTAATTATTCAACTCCGCACGTAGGAAACCAGACTTAATAGCTGCAATTTTTTTTACACAATTCGAAGCAACACATTAATACAAATAGCATTAAATCAAGTCTGCCTGCGAAACACTCGGTATACCCAGGTGACATTCTTATTCTGGTTAACAACCAGCGATACCGATGCATTTCCCGAATACAAAAAAAAGGCCGATCTACCTGTTGGTAAATCGGCCTCGTTCATCAAGCCTTGTTGTCAGACATGCTCACTATTTTTCGCATGCACCGCGCGTGGCTCGCCATGCCCGTGGTCCGCCTCAACCACCGGAATCTCCTTGCCGTCGCAATCGTGCAGTTTACCTTCGCTGAAGTAGTCCCCTTCACGCAACGCCGCCAGATCCTGATAACGCAGCACCCGCTCGGTTCCGGCCGCAAACACCGATTGCTGATCGGAGTTGCCGGCGGTGAGATGGTTGAAGGTCAGGTTCAGCACGATGGCCATGATCGCCGACGAGCTGATGCCCGAATGGAAAATGGTCGCGAACCAGCTTGGGAAATGATCGTAGAAGTTTGGCGCAGCGATCGGGATCATGCCGAAGCCGATGGAGGTGGCGACAATGATCAGATTGACGTTGTTACGGTAGTCGACCTTGGACAAGGTCCGAATGCCGCTGGCCGCGACAGTGCCGAACAGCACGATGCCGGCGCCACCCAGTACCGAGGTCGGCACGGCGGCGATGACCCGGCCCATGAATGGCAGCAGGCCGAGGAGCACCAGGAACGCACCGCCAGTGGCCACCACGTAGCGGCTCTTGATGCCAGTCACCGCCACCAGCCCGACGTTCTGGGCGAAGGCGCTCTGGGTGAAGGAACCGAAGATCGGCGCGAACATGCTCGACAGCATGTCGGCGCGCAGGCCGTTGCCCAGGCGTTTGGAGTCAACCTTGGTGCCGATGATCTCACCAACAGCCAGGATGTCCGCCGAGGTTTCCACCAGCGTCACCATCACCACGATGCACATCGACAGGATCGCAGCGAAGTGGAAAGTCGGCATGCCGAAGTGGAAAGGTGTCGGGAAGCCGAACATCGGGCCCTGGGTCACGGACGAGAAATCCGCCATGCCAAGGAACACCGCGATCACCGTACCGACGACCATAGCCAGCAGAATCGACAGGCGAGAGATGGTCGCACTGCCGATCTTGCTCAGCAGCAGCACCAGCACCAGCGTTACCGCCGCCAGACCGATGTTCGCCATGCTGCCGAAATCCGGTGCGTGGCTGTTGCCGCCCATGGCCCAGCGCGCGGCTACCGGCATCAGCGTCAGGCCGATGGTGGTAATCACGATGCCGGTCACCAACGGCGGGAAGAACTTGGTGATACGCGAGAACACCGGGGTTATCAGCAATCCGATCAGAGACGCCGCTATCACCGCCCCCAGCACCGACTGAAACCCGCCCTCCCCGCCACTGCTGACAATCGCCACCATGGTCGCGACGCCGGAGAAGGATACGCCCTGTACCAGCGGCAATTGACAACCAAAAAACGGTAGACCCAGGGTTTGCAGCAGCGTCGCCAGCCCCCCCGCAAACAATGAAGCAGCAATCAACAAACCGATGTCCGCCGGCGAGAGACCGGCCGCCTGGCCGATGATCAATGGCACCGCGACGATACCGCCATACATGGTCAGAACATGTTGCAGGCCATAAGCCATATTCGCGCCGATCCCTAGGTTTTCGTCCTCGGGCCGTTGGTGTGAAACATGGGGCGTTTTCATGGTAGGGGGTTCCCTGGTTTTTGTTATGCGCACACTGTATTCAATAGTCAGGACAAATGTCTATAGAGTTGTATACAACTTATCAGTCACATAATGGCCGAACGGCCATTCAGCCCAGCGCCAGCGGGCAATCACGTCTTGAAAAACCTTTAAACATGTCACTCCATTGCCTGCTTTTTTGCATACGAATCCATGGATTTCCTGACGACCGGCGCAGCGTTGCCAGAAACGCCAATCACAAGGCAAAAAACGCGCCGCTATTGGCTGGCATGGACAATTGAATGCAGTACAGGACGCCGGAGATGATCGACTAAATGCCGTAACCACCAGCAATGACAGGGGTCTTCCGCTTGTTTGCATCATCGGAACGACTGGAGCGTCGGTGAAGACGGTGGCTATTTTTCAGCACCATACTGAAAACAAAAACGGGGCCGATCGATACGTTCGGCCCCGTTACAGTGCATACAATGAAAGACCTACTTTGGCTCTGAAACCAAGCGTTCGAGCACGCAGTTCAACTGCCCATGCTCCGGAACCTGAATGCCAAACTCACGGTGCAGCAGTTCAATCAGCGATTGCACATCCGCCACCTGCCGCCGCTCGCTGTCATGGCCAATGCGGTGGATCGCGAAACTGCCGTTGTTGAGCGTACGGCGCCACCCCTCCCCGGTGCGTGCCACCATCAGTTGCTTGACGAAAGACGACTCGGGATGGGTCGAGACGTACCAGTTACCGACTGCAAAATCGATATCTTCCTGGCGTTGCAGGTCGAAGATGTACATCGCTCGCCATTCGCCCGCAACGTTGGCCCGCAGGGTAAAGCCGTCGACATGCAGGTCGATGCGATACGGTTCGTGCGGGGTGAGTTGTTCGGCGCGGGAATCGAGCAGCAGTGGCGCGGTCGGCACCATGCCACCGAAGCCGACGTCGGTGATGTAGCGCACGTCGTCGATGATCACCAGGCTCAGGCGATGGGTACGGGCGGTCCAGGCGCCTTCCGGCTGGCCCATTACTACCCGGCCGCTGATGGCTCGAGCGTCGAAACCCAGCTCTTGCAGCAAGGCCAGAAACAGGTTGTTGAGTTCGTAGCAGTAACCGCCACGGCCATCGTGCAAGACCTTGCGCTCGATGGACGGCAAGTCGATCAGCACCGGTTCGCCGGATAACGTGGTGAGGTTTTCAAACGGGAAGACGCCGGTATGGCGCAGTTGCAGTTGGCGCAGGGTTTCCAGGGTCGGTGCCGGGGGTGCATCGAAGCCCAGGCGGCGCAGATACAAAGCACGGTCGGTCAGACGTGGCTCGCTCATCGTTCAATCCTTTTGCACGCAAGCGGCGGATTGCTCCGCCAGTGGCCGTTATGTATACGGGATCAGGCACTGCCGCCGACAATTGATTTAGCCAATCACCCGGCATAAAAATACTCAACGCCGCTTGCGAGAAGCCAATTGAATCCAGGTCGGCGCGTGGTCACTGGCGTGGGGCTCGTTGCGTACCCACGCGTCCACCCCGGCGTCTTGCAGATACGGACTCAGGGCCGGGTTGAGCAGCAGATGGTCGATGCGCAGTCCCGAGTTTTTCTGCCAGTGTTGGCGGAAGTAATCCCAGAAGGTGTAGAGCCGATCCTGCGGATACAAATGCCGCAATGAATCGGTCCAGCCCTGGTCCAGCAACCGCTGGTAGCACTCGCGACTTTCCGGTTGCAGCAAGGCGTCCTTGAGCCACGAGCGCGGGTTGTAGATGTCCAGGTCGGTAGGCACCACGTTGTAGTCGCCCGCCAGCACCACCGGATGTTCGCTGCCTTGAAGCGTCTGCGCGTGACGGATCAGCCGCTCGAACCACGCCAGCTTGTACTCGAACTTCGGCCCCGGCTGAGGATTGCCGTTGGGCAAGTACAGGCAACCCACCAGAACCCCGTGGACGGCGGCTTCCAGATAACGACTCTGACTGTCGCTGTCATCGCCAGGTAACCCGCGCCGACTTTCCAGCGGCTGCGCATCCCGTGCCAGGATCGCCACCCCATTCCATGACGCCTGACCCTGCCAGATCGCGCCGTAGCCGGCCGCATCAAGTTCTGCCGCCGGGAATGCGCTGTCCACCGCCTTCAACTCCTGCAGGCAGGCGATGTGCGGTTTTTCCCGCTCAAGCCAGGCCAGCAGATTCGGCAGCCGTGCGCGCAGGCCATTGACGTTGAATGTGGCGATCCGCAGCTTCTTCATGAACGGACACTCCTGGGGACGAGGTGCCTGACGTGTGACACCTGCACGTGCCGGTGGTTGCGTCGGTGGTCCCGGGTGCGGCGTAATAGACGCCCCACATCCGCCCGCCCTACCGAGAACATCAACCTCATGGATACTCCCCTGGAAGGCAGCCGGATCGGCTTGCGCCCGCTGCAATACGCCGACGCCGACGCGCTGATCCAGGCCGCCGCCGAGGGCGAACTGTGGAACCTGCAGGTCACCATCGTACCCTCTGCCGACACCGTCGACGCCTACCTGAAAAAAGCCCTCGATGGCCGCGAAACCGGTACGGTCATGCCCTTCGTCATCGTGCTCAAGGATACCGGTGAGGTCATTGGTTCGACGCGCTTCTGGAAAATTGACCGAATCAATCGCAAACTTGAAATAGGCAGTAGCTGGATTGCGACGCGCTGGCAGAAAACCTTCGTCAACACCGAGGCCAAGTACCTGATGCTGCGCTACGCCTTCGAGGTGCTCGATTGCGTGCGGGTGCAATTCACCACCGACGAAAACAACCAGACATCGCGCAACGCGATCCTGCGCCTCGGCGCACAGCAGGAAGGCATCGTGCGTCACGAGCGGATCATGCCCGACGGACGCAAGCGCAACTCCGTGCGCTTCAGCATCATCGACGATGAGTGGCCGCAGGTGCGGCACAACCTTGAGCAGAAGCTGGGCGGTGACGGGGTTCGCTGACGCCGAGACCTATGTGGGAGCGGTCTTGCTCGCGAAGGCGAAGTGTCAGTCGACATCACTTTTGAATGACCAACCGCTTTCGCGAGCAAGCCCGCTCCCACAGGGTTCGTGACCCACTGCGGTCATCAGGTAACGACTCACCCCTGGAGACGACCATGATGAACATCAGAATGACTTCGCTGCTTTTGGCGGGATTGTTATCGACGCTGCCCCTGGCCACCTTGGCGGCGTCCGGCGATGGCACTGTCACGACGGGGACGACATCGGGCGCCACCCGCAACTCAACCATGCATCCAGACAACAACAGGCCCAGCGAACCCTCGGGTAACGACAGCAGCAGTCGTGGCCCCAGCTCGTCAATCGGCAGCACCGGCGTCAATGGTCCGGGCAGCGGCGCGGGCGGTGGCACTGGCGCCCCCGGAGGTGGAACAGGTGGCGCTGGCGGCGGGACGGGCAGCTGGACAAACAAAAGCAGCCGATGACACTCCGTCGCTGGCTGCCTTTTGTCGTCCGGGGTTTACAGCCGCTTGATCGCCGGTGGGTTCCACTTGCCATTCAGCGCCTCGGCTTTCGGGCCATACAAACGCATGGTCAGATTGAATGAGCCTTTAGGCGCCGGCAGCCAGTTGGCCTCCAGATCCTTGCCGGGGCTTTCGTTCTGGAAATACAGGTCCAGCGAGCCATCGGCGTTGCTCTTGAACGGCATCCAGCTACTGACCGCAAAACGATTGAGCGAGTTACCGACCTGGAAACCTTCCGGGTCATACAGGGTGACCGACCAGAAGGCACTCACCGGCGGCGTCTCGCCCTTGCTGAAATGCAGCACGTACTTGTTCGCGCCATCGAGTGGCTTGCCATTGCTGTCGCCGATGTTCAGCGGATAAATCGCGTCCTCGGGCAGGTTGGCGCCGAGTCCCACCTGCGTAACGATGGCGCGCTTGAGGTAGTAGTTGCCGTAGACGCCCATGGTGTCGGTGTTCATCGACCAGCCATTGACCTCCCGCGCCAGGGTCGGCACTTTCCAGGTCATCAACGCCTGCGCATCCTGCGGCACCGTTTGCAGCGCGGCCTGGATCTGCGGGTCCAGCGCGTCCATGTTGAACGGCTTGCCGGCTTCGATGCCAAGACGCTTGATCTGTGCCAGCATCGGCTGGTCGGTGCTATGCGGCGGGTTCACCTTCAGCAACTCGGCAGCGTAAGTGAAGTAGTTGGCCGCCGACATGGAGTCGACCTGAATCTTCGGTGGCGTTTTCATGTCCACCGCCGGGTCGATTTTCACGCTGACGGCTTCAGGCTCCTTGCCCAGCCGGGACAACGGCGTCACCGTGTAGCCGGCCTGGATCTTGTGCACCGCGGCGTAATCCGCCGCGCCGTCGGTCTTGGTCCGGCCGATCACCCAGACGAAGGGCGTTGGCGCCGGCAGATGACTCATCCCGGCAGGCACCGTACCGGTCCACCCCGGCGGCGTCACCAGAAACTGCCCGGCCTCGGTGCCCGTGGTGCGCCAGCCCGGCGACGCGAACACGTCGGTCCACATGTCGAGCATCGGCAGCAGGTAGAAACGCCCGTCGGTATCCGGCGCGGCGATCACCAGCGGCTCCTTGGTCAAATCCAGCCAGGCAATCGAATATAAAGTGTCGAAGTTGGAGCGCACCACCCCTTTGAAATCAGCCGGCGGGTACTGCGGCACACTGACAAACATGTTCATCGGGCCCTTGCCGAATTCCTTGCCCGGCTCGATGTTGGTGAATTGCTTGCGGGTGATGTCCATGCTCAGCAGCGGGTAAAAATAGATGTAGGCATCTACGCCAATGGCATGCGCTTCTTCGGCGGAGATTTTCGATTGCGCGTGGCTGGACAGCGGGAATAAGGCAGCGGCTGCAACGGTCAAAGCAACGGCTGTCAATGTTGGTGGTAGCAACATGTTGGCGATCATCCGTGCGTAAGGGAGTCTGCCCGGATCGGCAGAGCTAACGGAACTCTAGACGATCAATCCAGCCGGGCCCGAAAGACGGACCACCGGCAGGCACAACACCTCAACGATCAGAACGCATCAACGCCTCGCCACCGCCGGCCATCGACAACGTTGCCACGCGGTTTCGCCCCGAATGCTTGGCCTGATACAACGCCGCATCCGCCCGTTCGACAAACACGTCCATGCTGTCACGGCCCGAGGGTACGAACGAATAGCAACCCAGGCTGACCGTCACATAGCCATTGGGCGAGCCGGTGTGAGTGATGTTCTTGTCGATGACGCTGCGACGGATCTGCTCGGCAATCGTCATGGCGCCGTGAAGGTCGGTGTCAGGCAGCAGCACCGCAAACTCTTCGCCGCCGTAACGCACCGCCAGATCGGCCTTGCGATGGCAGCAACTCTTCAGCGCGCGCGCCACTTCGGCCAGGCAATGATCCCCCACCACATGGCCGTAGGTGTCGTTATAGCGCTTGAAGTAATCGATATCGAGCATGATCAGGCTCAAGGGGCTGGCCTGCCGGGCGCCGCGCCCGAACTCGATGTCCAGCGCCCGCTCGAACAATCGGCGGTTGGCCAGCCCGGTCAGGCTGTCATGGGTGGCGATCAGCTCCAGCGCTTCCTGGGCCCTGCGCAAATCCGACTCGACCCGCTCACCAACACGCACCTGATGAATGAACACCCAACCGAACAACCCCACGCCCAGCAACACCAGGGCAACGATGAGGCTGGAGCGAAACGCCGTGTCGTACCAGCCCGCGAGAATGGATTCGGTGGACGACGCAGCGGCGACCACCAGCGGATACCCCTCCAGCTGTCGGTAACCGTAGAGGCGCGTTACACCGTCGATGATGGACGTGAACATCGCATTGCCGGAAGTGGCCAGCAGCAGGGACTTCCGGAATATCTCACTCTGGGCCAGCGACACGCCGATCTGCGCCTCGACAAAAGGTCGCCGCGCCAACAACGTGCCATCGGTCAGGCCGAGAAACATCGAGCCGTTGTCGTCGAGGTCGAAGCTTTTGAAGAACTGGTCGAAGTACGACATCTTGATGCCGGCCAGCAACACGCCCTGGAAATGCCCGTTCCTGTCGTTGATCCGCTTGGAGACCGGAATGATCCACTCGCCGTTTTCCCGGCTGCGGATGGCCGGGCCGATGTGCACCAGCGACGATGCGTTCTGCTGGTGATACTTGAAGTACTCACGGTCCGCGACCCCGGCCCCCCGGGGCAGGTTTTCAAACGAGGTCACCACCCACTGGCCCTTCTGGTCGAACAGCAGGATGCCGTGCAATTGATTCAGCGCCAGCACCCTCCGGGCAAAGGTCTGCTGCAAGCGTGGTCGTTGGGCCGGGCCGAAACCGTCGGCCTGAATCCAGTCGACCAGGCTGGTCAGCACCAGGTCGGCCTTCATGAAGGTGTCTTCGGCTTGCTGCGCCATGGCTCGCGTCAGGTTCGAAGACGCCACTTGCGCCAGGCTCAGGTCATGGCGACGGGACTGTTCCAGTTGCAGGTAGAGCAAACCGCACAGGCACAGGCACACCGTGGCAATGAACAACACCGCGGCCTTGCGCAGCGGGATGCGTTTCAATGCGACAACTGGGGTGTGGTCCGGGTGGCTAAAGCGTGTGGGCAAAAGTTAGTCCTGTCGGGGCAAGGCATGGGCAACGCCGCAAAGCCCTCAGTCTTTGTGGGACGTAGTTTACGGGGTTATCCATGATAAATGGGCAGCCACTTGTCCAGCGATATCCCACCCACCGGGCAGTGCGGCAAACATGACCCAGGGCAGCGCTGCCTGCGCGTCAACGAGCTAGGATTAAACAGACCTCAATACAGGGAATCGACATGAGCAAGGCAGACGAGCTCGCGGCAAAATTGAAACAGACCCGGCTGACCGGCACGGATCAAGCGATCGACGCCTGGCCGGGCCAGGTCTACGAGCTGTATCAACGGATCGAACAGTGGCTGTTGCCCCTGACCGAGGTTGGCCTGGTCCTGCGGCGCAATTCCACCCACGTTCACGAAAGTCACCCCGATGGCGACGCTTACGACTACGCCATCGACCAGTTGGTGATCACCGGCAACAAACACAGCCTCACCCTTGACCCGGTTGCGCGCTTCACGGCAGATGGCGAGGGGCGGGTCGAGATTCACTCCGCAGGCAACGAGTTCGCCCTGTTGCGCACCGTGGACGAACACGGCGAAACGCACTGGTGGCTACAAACGATCGAGCAGGCCACCGCGCAGCTGGATGCGGTGGCGCTGACGGAAACCGATCTGCTTGTCGTGGTGCAACAAGGGTTGGCGCTTTAAGGGATTGGCCGACCGGATGGCACACGAAACCTGTAGGAGCCAGCTTGCTGGCGATGGACTCAAGTGCGCCGCGTTTATCCAGTTAGCACGCTTTATCGTTAACGACCATCGCTGGCAAGCCAGCTCCTACAAAAGTCAGCGTTGATCTTCACCTGTAGGAGCCAGCTTGCTGGCGATGGACTCAAGTGCGCTGCGTTTATCCAGTTAGCACGCTTTATCGTTAACGACCATCGCTGGCAAGCCAGCGCCTACAAAAGTCAGCGTTGATCTTCACCTGTAGGAGCCGGCTTGCTGGCGATGGACACAAGTGCGCCGCGTTTATCCAGTTCACACGCTTTATCGTTAACGACCATCGCTGGCAAGCCAGCGCCTACAAAAGTCAGCGTTGATCTTCACCTGTAGGAGCCGGCTTGCTGGCGATGGACACAAGTGCGCCGCGTTTATCCAGTTCACACGCTTTATCGTTAACGACCATCGCCAGCAAGCTGGCTCCTACAGGGGACCGTGTCTTTCCAAAACAGTCCCCCCCAAAAAAGGGCGCTCCAGAGGCTAATGCCGATCAGTTAAGCCTTCTCGCTTGACCTTTGGCCGCAAGAAATCAAAATCCGATGCCTGTACTGGCATCGGATTTTTTTATGCGTCTCGCTCGGGCACTGGAACTGACCCACAACATC